>DBBA01000319.1:0-16057 GCA_002291955.1 Rhodobacteraceae bacterium UBA996
CCGACCAGCGGGTTGCCGTCGGGGGCGAAGGTGAAGGGGCCGTTGATGACCCGCTTGATCCCGGCGCGGCCCAGCACCGGATAGCGGCGGAACGCGGCGTCGAGGGGTTCCGCGACGCGGTCGAGGTCGTCGTTCAGCAGCTCATGCCCGAAGTCCCAGGGCGTGCCGCCGACCGCCCAGGGCGTCGCCTTCTGTTCGTAGATGCCGATGCACAGACCCCGGCCCTCTTGCCGCAGGTAGGTCTCGCCGGCCGGGTCCATGACATGGGGCAGTTCCGACCCGTGGTTGTAGACCTCGGGGATGTCGTCGGTGACGAAATACTGGTGCTCCATCGGGTGGAGCGGCAGGTAGACGCCCGCCATGCGGCCGACCTCGCGCGCCCACAGGCCCGCGGCGATCACCACATGTTCCGCCCGGATCGTGCCCTGTTCGGTGACCACGTCCCATTCGTGGCCCTGCGGGGACAGGGCGGTGACGCGGTTCCTCAAGATGATCTCTGCCCCCGCCATCCGCGCGGCCTTGGCATAGGCGTGGGTGGTGCCGGACGGGTCGAGGTGCCCGTCGAGCGGGTCGTAGAGGCCGCCGACCACGCCCGTGACGTCGGTGATGGGGGACAGCTTCGCGATCTCCTCGGGCCCGACCAGTTCCGTATCCAGCCCCATGTAGCGGTGCTTGGCCCGTTCGGCGGTGAGATAGTCCATCCGGTCGCGCGTGGTGGCCAGGGTCACGCCCCCCACATGGTGCAGCCCGCAGGACATGCCGGTGATCCGCTCCAGTTCGCGGTAGAGCCGGATCGTGTAGCCCTGCAACGCGGCCATGTTGGTGTCGGCGTTCAGCGTGTGGAACCCGCCCGCCGCATGCCAGGTGGAGCCGGACGTCAGTTCCGACCGCTCGATCAGGACCACGTCCGTCCAGCCTTCGCGCGTCAGGTGGTAGAGGACCGAACACCCCACCACGCCGCCGCCGATGACCACCACCCGTGCTGTCGTGCGCATGTCCCGCTCCCCTGCCCGCCTCATACGGTCAGCATAGCGGGCGGGGCCGCGGCCCGTATTCCGAAGGCGACATCGCGCGTCGCTTTAGGTGCGGCGGCGGATCAGGGCCAGCGCGGCGATGGCCAGAAGCACGATGCCTGCCGACACCACCGTGCCGATGACGCTGACGGCGGGGACGAGCGGCGAATAATTGGTCGCGGTGCGGGTGAACAGCCACACCGGCAGCGGCGTGTCGGCGCCCGAGGTGAAGGCCGACAGGGGCAGGTTCGCCCAGCTCAGCAGGAACGCGAACAGCCCGCCCGACACGATGCCGGGGGCAAGTTGCGGCAGCGTCACCTCCTTGAACACCTGCCAGCGGGTCGCGCCCAGGTCGCTGGCCGCTTCCTCCTGCGCCACGTCGTAGCCGAACAGGCGGATCGACACGACCAGCGTCACGATGGGCACGATCCAGACCAGATGCGCGATGACGGCGGTCTTCCAGCTGGGCGGGATGCCCGCCGCGGTGAAGGACAGCAGAAGCGCCAGCCCCAGCACCGGCTGCGGGAAGAATATCGGCAGGACAAGGATGCGGCGGAACCACCCCTGCCCGCGCCAGTCGTAGCGGGCGAAGGCCATGGCGCCGAGCGTGCCAAGGATCACCGCCAGCACCGACACCGACAGCGCGATGTTCAGGCTGATGATGTGGATCTGCCAGGTGGTGTGGGAGGCGATGGCCTCGGCATAGGCGCTGGTGGTCCAGTCCTTGTGCGGAAAGCGCATGTAACGGGTGTTGGCGAGCGAGGCGAGCACCACCGACACGATGGGGACGTACAGAAGCGTCACCAGCGCCCCGACCCACAGCGTCATCACAAGGCGCGTCATCGTTTCGTCAGCCGGTCGAAGTCGAGCCGCGCGAGGACCGGCAGCACGATGGCGGCGGTGATCGCGATGACCATGACCGTCAGCGCCGACCCCGCGGGCCAGTCCTGCGCGTAACCGAAGCGCTGCTCGATGGCGGCGGTGATGACGGTGACGGCGCGGCCGCCCAGGATCGCGGCCTCGGCATTGGCGCCCAGGCACAGGACAAAGGTCAGGAGCGCCCCGATGGCAAGGCCGGGGGCGGCCAGCGGCAGTTCGACCTCGCACAGGACCTGCCAGCGGTTGGCGCCAAGGTCGCGCGCCGCCTCGATCCGGTCCTTGGGGATCAGGGAGATGCCCAGGATCAGGGGAAACAGCATGAAGGGGAAGTGGATGTAGACCATGCCCAGAAGCGCGCCGGGCCAGGAGTTCTGGATCGACCCGATCTGTAGCCCGAACACCGCCTGCAGCGATCCGGCCAGGATCCCGCCCCGGGGCATCAGGAACACCGACAGGCCGAACAGGCGCACGGATTCCGAAATGAACACGGGCAGCGCGATCAGGATGGCGACGACGATGGCCCAGCGGCCCGCGTGGCGGTGCAGGATGACGGCGGTGGGCCATGCGAGGAGCATCGTGACGAGCGTGGTGAAGGTCGCGCCGATGACCGACCACATCAGCGGGCGCCCGTACCCTTCGGTGATCGCGGCGGTGTAGTTGGCGATGGTGGGCGGCAGGGACAGGTCGAAGGTGCGCGGCGGCATCAGGCTGGTCCAGGCGACGATGCCGATGGGCAGCGCGAAGGCCAGGGTCAGGAAGGCGATCACGGGGGCGGCGAACCAGAAGCCGGGAGAGCGCATCAGTCGTTGACCCAGGCCAGATCGCCCGCCTCGAAGGCGAAGCGGGCGGTGGTGCCGGTCTCGAACCCTTCGCCGGTGCCGGGGACCTCGGCGATCAGGGGGGTGCCGTTCGCGTCCAGGTGCAGTTGCGTGCGCGATCCCAGCGTCATCGCCTGCCGCACGGTGGCGGTGACGGACAGCGCGCCCTCCCCGGGGCGCAGGTTCTCGGGCCGCAGCACGGCGAAGGTGCCGCCATCGGGCGCGGGCAGGTCCAGCCCCGCGAAGCGGCCCGCCGCCACCGGCAGGATGTTCACCTCGCCCATGAACCCCGCGACGAAACGGTTGACCGGGCGGCGGTAGATGTCGGCGGGGCTGCCCACCTGCACGATGCGGCCCGCCTGCATGATGGCGATGCGGTCGGAGAGGACCATCGCCTATTCGAGGGAATGCGTGATGTAGACGAAGGTCTTGCCGGTGCGCTGGTGCAGGTCCTTCAGTTCGACCTCGAGCGTCTTGCGCAGGCGATAGTCGATGGCCGACAGGGGTTCGTCGAAGAACAGGATTTCCGGGTCCGACGCGAACGCTCGGGCAAGGGCCACCCGATGGCGTTCGCCACCCGAGCACTGGGTGACGGGGCGGGCATAGTAGGTTTCCGGCAGGCGGACCAACCGCAGCAGTTCCAGCGCCCGGTCGCGGCGCGGGCCGGGGGCGACCCCCTTCATCTTCAGCGCGAACTCGATGTTCTGGCCGACCGTGCGGTGGTCGAACAGCGCCAGCGACTGGAAGACCATCGCGGTCGGGCGCCTGTTCGCGGGCAGCGCGGTGATGTCGCGGCCCCGCAGGGAAATCGTCCCAGCGGTGGGCGCATCGAGCCCCGCCAGAAGCCGCACCAGCGACGACTTGCCCGAGCCGGAGGGTCCGACGATCGTCAGGAACTCGCCCTCGGGGATGTCGAGCGCGATCGCGTCCACGGCGAGCGTGGACGCGAAGCGCTTGGTCAGCCCGGCCAGCGACAGGATCACTGATCGCGTCACTGGCCGGGTGCCTTGTGCGGTGTCGGGCACGCCTAGCCCCGCGCGCGCATGGCGGCGGAGTAGATGTCGTAGAGCCGGTCATAATCCGGCACGATGTCGAACTCGACCGCGTTGGCGATGCGCTCGTCGAATTCGTCCCACTGGATGGCCGCCAGTTCCTCGGCGCTGAAGCGGCTCATCAGTTCGGGCTGCGCCATCTGGCTGACCGGCTGCAGGTTGCCGTTGCCGCGCGCCACCAGTTCCGCCGCATCGGGCGTCGCGATGAACTCCAGCCAGTCGAAGGCCGCTTCCAGGAAATCGGGGTTGTTCACGGCCGAGTTCAATTCGATCCAGTTGATCCCGCCCTTGCCGTCCGCCGGGCCCGAGTTCGGCGTGATCGCATAGAGGTCGGTGATCCCTTCCAGACGCGCGGCGGCGGTCGTGTAGGTGCCGCCGGTGAAGTACAGGTCGATCTCGCCGTTCAGGATGCCCTGGTTCAGCTGCACGAAGTCGGTGGTGATGAAGGCCGCGTTCTGGATCCAGCGGTTCGCGGTCTCCTCGAACTTCGCCACTTCCTCGTCCGTCTTGACGCGGAACGGGTGCACGCCCGCGCCCATGCAGATGTCCATCACGTTCCAGTCCTCGTAGGCGAGGATGCCGTAGCGGCCCGCGAAATCGGGGTTGTTGAACAGGTCCCAGCCCTCGTCCTTGGCGAGGTCGGGCGAGATGACGTTGGGGTTCACCACGAAGTCGAACGTCTCGTACCGCTGCACGACGCCGAGCAGGTGGTTGCCGTCCTCGGACATCGCCCATTTGTAGGGGGCGGCGAACTTGGGCTTCATCTGGGCATAGAGCGGCTCGAACCGGTCGCGCGGCAGGTCGCGGATCAGGCCCGCGGGCCACATCACGTTGCGCGCCCAGGGGTTGTTGACGTTGATGAAGTCCCAGACCGAGGTTTCCCCGGCGCGCAGGCGGTTGACCGACGACGGGTTCGAGATGTGGATCTCGTACCGCACGTCCACGCCGGTCTGCGTGCGCCACAGGTCCAGAAGGCGGGGGTCGGCATAGGCGTCCCAGGTCAGAAGCGACAGCGTGCGGGTCTGCGCGCTCGCCCCCATCGGCAGGGCAGCGGCGGCGGTCCCGGCGGCAAGGCCCGCCAGGAACCGGCGGCGGCTGGCGGAGTGTTGCAGGTTCTGGCGCAGCGGGTTGCGGGCGGCAAGCTGGCGCAGTTTCGCGTCGTGATTCATGGCGTCTCTCCCCGTGGTGCTTATGGCGGGCATGCGATTGTTCACATGCCGAACTTGTGGTCGCGGTCCGTATGTTTGCGCAGGTTTCCCATCCGTCAATAGACCGCCGCATAGGCCGCCATGCGCGCGACGTCCTCCAGGCCCGCCACATGGGCGGCCTCGCCTGTCTTGTGGGCGGCGTAGATGTCGGTGAAGGCGCCGGGAAGACGGGCGCGGAACGCCGTGTCAGCCATCAGGGCCGCGATGGAATCTTCCAGCGTCGCGGGCAAGCGGCGGTAGCCCCGCGCGGCCAGCTGATCGGGCGACAGAAGGCTCAGGTCCTCCTGCGTGGCGGGGGAACAGGTCAGCCCGTCCTCGACCCCGAGCGTGCCCGCGATCACCACGGCGGCCAGCGCCAGATACGGGCTGGCGCAGGCATCCGCCGCGCGGAACTCCATGTTGAACTGCCGCGCGCGGGTGGCGGGGTCGGTCGCGGTGACCGGGCAGATGCGGATCGCGGCCTCGCGGTCCTGCCGGCCGAGGTTGTTGTAGGCCGCCGACCAGCGGTGCGGGACCAGCCGCAAGGGCGAGATGGCGGAGGGGGCGGTCAGCGCCGACACTGCGTTGAGGTGGCGCAGGACCCCGGCGGCAAAGGCCGACGCCGTGGCCGACAGTCCGTCCTGCCCGGCGGGATCCTCGGTCATCGGATGTCCGGCTGCATCCCACAGGCTGAAATGGATGTGCACGCCGTTGCCCACGATGTCGGGGGCGAGGAGGGGCGAGAAGGTCGCGCGCAGGCCCATGGACCGGGCGAACGCACGCGCCGCCTCGCGCAGCACCACCGCCTGATCGGCGGCTTGCAGGGCGGGTTGCGGGGGCAGCGTCACCTCGAACTGGTCGGGGCCGTATTCGCGCAGGAAACTGTCCGGCGCGATGCCCGCCCCCGCCAGCGCATCGGCGAGGGCCGACAGATACCCCTGCCCTGCCGCAAAGCCCTGCAGGCTGAAGGCGCGGGTCGGCTCGCCCGGCCCCCCTTGCAGCATGAACTCGTGCTCGAAAGTCGCGCGGAGCTCCAGCCCCGTGGCGGCGTGGAACCGGTCCAGCGCCGCCTTCAGGATGCCCCGCGTGAAGCATTCCCAGGGGTCGCCGTTCAGGTCGCGGATGTCGCCCAGCACCATGGACAGCCGCCCGCCCCCCGGCAGGGACAGGTCGGCGCGGGTGTCCGGGTCGGGCCACAGGACGATGTCGCCCAAGGCGCCATAGGGGCTGTCGGCGATGGTGTCGAAGCAGGTGATCTGCACGTTCGTCGGCGTCCAGCCGACGCCACGCGCGATGCGCCGGTCGAGGTCGTCGGCGGCAAAGCCCTTGCCCCGCACGATCCCCGACACGTCCGACGTGCAGGCCATCATCAGGTCCGCCATGCCTGTTCCCCTTGTCGCCCCCGGATCATCTGTGAACAGATGTGCGGCAAAGGCAATTCCCAAGGTTTTCCCCGATGCCCTCGCCCTTCCTGTCCACCACGTCGCGCGACATCCCCATCGTGCCGTCCCGCGCGGCGCTCCTGTTCATCGACGTGCAGAACTTTTCCTGCCACCCCGACGGGGCGGAGTGGCGCGACATGTCGCCGGCGGAACTGGCCGAGAAGAAGGAGCCGTTCCTGCGCCAGATGCGGGATGACGTGTTCCCCAGGATGCAGGCCCTGCAACGCGCCGCCCGCGCCGCAGGGATCGAGGTGATGTACACCACCATCGAGAGCCTGACGAAGGACGGCCGCGACCGGAGCCTGGATTACAAGATCACCGGGTTCAACGTGCCGAAAGGGTCCTGGGACGGCCGCGTGTCGGACGAGATCGCGCCGGGCGCGGACGAGATCGTGCTGCCGAAGTCGTCGTCCTCGGTCTTCGTGTCCACCCACATCGACTATGTCCTGAGGAACCTGGGCGTCGCGCAGTTGATCATCTCGGGCGTACTGACCGACCAGTGCGTCGAATCGGCGATCCGCGATGCCTGCGACCTGGGCTATCTGGTGACGCAGGCCACCGACGCCTGCGCGACCTTCACCCCGGAACGGCAGGCGGCCAGCCTGCGCGCCATCAGGGGCTACTGCCGCCAGCGCACCGTCGCCCAGATCGTCGCCGAACTGGGCGGCTGACGCCCGATTTCCCGGACATCCGTGCGAAAGCCGATGGACAGGGGTGCGGCCTTGCGCCTACCATCACGCCAGAACAAAAGTGCGCCATGTGAACAACTCACCCCGCGCGTGGCGATGGCGCCAGCCCGCCGGGGACCCCAGCAAGGAGGCTCATCCGTGACGAAACTAGGAATGGCCCTGGCGGCTGTTCTGGCCCTGGCGGCACCCCTGCCCGCCCTGGCCCAGAACGTGCTGACCATCGGCGTGCGGTCCGAAGCGGCAACGCTTGACCCGCACTGGACGCAGCTGTCGGCGGACCTGCAGGTGCAGGAGCATATCTTCGAGCACCTGGTGGACCTGGACAGTTCCTCGCAGCCGGTCCCGGGGCTGGCGGTCAGCTGGCAGCCCATCAATGACACCACCTGGGAGTTCAAGCTGCGCGAGGGCGTGACCTGGCACGACGGCGAGGCGTTCAACGCCGACGACGTGATCTATTCCTTCGACCGCCTGAAGGCCGGGATCGAGGGCGCGACGGCCAGCCCCGCGTTCCAGCTGGCCAAGGGCGGCAAGTCCTGGGTGAATATCGACGACTACACCGTGCACATCACCACGACCGGCCCCTACCCGACCATGGCCGAGGATCTGGCGATGATCCCGATGGTGGCCGAGCACGTCGTGCCGGGCAAGACGCCGTCGATGGACTTCAACAGTGGCGCGGCGGCCATCGGCACCGGGCCGTTCATGTATCAGGAATTCAGCCCCGGCAACCGCATCGTGGTCACCCGCAACCCCAACGGGTGGGGCGGTGATCCGGGCTGGGACGAGGTCGTGTTCCGCCCCGCGGGCGATGACAGCGCGCGTCTGGCGGCGCTGCTGAACGGCGACGTCGACATGATCGACTATCCGCCGACCGTGGACCTGCCGGCCCTGCGCGAGAATGCGGATTTCGTGGTGTCCACGATCTCGTCCGACCGGCTGATCTACATGATGCCGGGCTACCGCCACATGGAGCCCTACATCACGGCGAACGACGGCAGCCCGATGATGAACCCGCTGCGCGACTGGCGCGTGAGGAAGGCCCTCAGCCTCGCTATCAACCGCGAAGCGATCCGCGACCGGATCATGGGCGGCGCGTCCCTGCCCGCCAGAAACATCGTGCCGCCGGGCTTCTTCGGCCATGTGGATGATCTGGTGGCTGACGCCTATGACCCCGATGCCGCCAAGGCGCTGCTGACGGAAGCGGGCTATGGCGACGGGTTCCGCATGACGATCCACGGGTCGAACGACCGCTACATCAACGACGCCCGCATCCTGGAAGCCGTCGCGCAGTTCTGGACGCAGATCGGTGTCACCACCGAAGTCGATGCCATGCCCCGCGCGGTGTTCTTCTCGGACCTGATCCGGGGCGGCGCCGACGGGTTCCCGGGCTTCGACAGCCCCAAGTTCTCCATGGCGCTGACCGGCTGGGGCACCGTGGCGGGCGAGGCGACCTATACCGTGTCGGGGATCCTCGAAACCTGCAACGCGGCGACCGGCGGCGGGAACGGCAACTTCGGGCGCTATTCCAACCCTTCGATCGACAGCCGGTCCGTGCTCGCCAAGCAGACCATCGACCGCGACGCGCGACTGGCGCTGTTGCAGGAAGCTACCCGCATGGCGATGGAGGATTACGCGCTGATCCCGATCCATTTCCAGGTGAACTCGTGGGCGATGCGCGCGGGGCTTGAACACCGCCCGCGCACCAACGAACGCACCCTCGCCGTCGAAGTGTCGCGCACCAACTGACGCGCGCCTGATCCCCCGGGGCCGCCCACGCTGTGGCCCCGGGACCCCTTTTCCCGAAAGCTTCCCCCGAAAGCGCCCCATGGTCGAGTTCATCCTCAGACGCGTCCTGCAGGCGATCCTCGTCCTGTTCGTGATGACGGTGCTCGTGTTCTTCGGGGTGCATGTGATCGGCAACCCCATCGACCTGTTCGTATCGTCCGAATGCACCAAGGCCTGCGTGGACGCGATCATGGCGAACCTCGGCCTCGACCGGCCGGTGTGGGAGCAGTACCTGATCTTCCTGGGCAACCTTATGGCGGGCGACCTCGGCAATTCCTTCACCTTCGGCGTGCCCGCCATGTCGCTGATCTGGGAACGCTTCCCCGCCACGCTGGAGCTTGCCACCGCCGCGCTGGTGATCGCGCTGGTCCTGGGGCTGCCCCTGAGCATCCACGCGGGGCTTTATCCCGACAGTCCGGTGTCCAGGGCGATCATGGCCCTGTCGATGCTGGGCTTTTCGGTTCCGATCTTCTGGATCGGGATCATCCTGATCCTGACCTTCTCGGTGCGCCTTGGCTGGTTCCCGGCCATCGGGCGGGGCGAGACGGTGGATGTGCTGGGCGTGCCGGTGTCGTTCCTCACGCTCGACGGCCTGCACCACCTGGCTCTGCCCGCCATCACCCTGTCGCTCATCATGCTGTCCACCGTCATCCGCCTGACCCGCGCGGGCCTGCGCGAGGTGCTGACGTCGGACTACATCCGCTTCGCCCGCGCCAACGGTGTGCGCGAGACCCGCGTGATCGGCTGGCACGCCATGAAGAACATCCTGATCCCCATCGTCACCGTGCTGGGGATGGAGTTCGGCAGCGTGATCGCCTTTGCCGTCGTCACCGAGTCGATCTTCTCCTGGCCCGGCGTCGGCAAGATGCTGATCGACGCCATCAGCGTGCTCGACCGGCCCTTGATCCTGGCCTACCTGATCTTCGTGGTGACCATGTTCGTGGTCCTGAACCTGATCGTGGACATCCTGTATTCGGTCCTCGATCCCCGCGTCGGGCGGTCTGCCCGATGACCGCGCCGACCCTTGGCGCCGCCCTGTGCCGGTTCGTGGCGGTGCCGTCGGCGGCCATCGCGGCGCTGGTGTTCGCGGCGATGGTGGCGGCGGCGCTGGCCGCCCCCTGGATCGCACCGCAGGACCCCTACGACCTGCGGTCGGTGTCGATCCTCGACAACCTGCTGCCCCCCGGCGAGGTCGCCTTTGACGGCACGCCCTATATCCTTGGCACCGACGGTCAGGGCCGCGACATGCTGTCGGCGATGCTCTACGGCCTGCGGATTTCGCTGCTGGTGGGCCTTGCGTCGGGCGTGATCGCGCTGGCGGTCGGAACGCTGGTGGGCCTTGTCGCGGCGTTCCGGGGCGGCTGGGTGGATGCGCTGCTGATGCGCATCGTGGACCTGCAACTCAGCCTGCCGACGATCCTGGTGGCGCTGATCCTGCTGGTGATCCTCGGCCGGGGGATCGAGAACATCATCTTTGCCCTCGTCGTCGTGCAATGGGCATGGTTCGCCCGCACCGTGCGCGGGGTCGCGCTGGTGGAAAACGCCCGCGACTATGTGGATGCCGCGCGCGGCCTGCGCCTGCCGCCCCTGCGCATCCTGTTCCGGCATATCCTGCCGAACTGCCTGCCGGTGCTGCTGGTGGTCGCCACCATCCAGATGGCGCAGGCGATCTCGCTCGAAGCCACGCTGTCGTTCCTGGGCCTGGGCCTGCCGCCCACGCGCCCCTCGCTCGGCCTTCTGATCGCGAACGGCTTCGATTACCTCCAGTCGGGGCGCTGGAGGATTTCCGTCCTGCCGGGCGTGGTGCTTCTGGTGCTGATCGTGTCCGTCAACGTGCTGGGCGACCGCCTGCGCGAGACCTTGAACCCGCACCTGAGGGGTTAGGCGTGGACCCCGTCCTGGATATCCGCGGCCTGACGGTCGCTTTCGGCCGGGGCGCCACCGCGGTGCCCGCGCTGTTCGGCGTTGACCTGACCGTGCAGCGCGGGGAAATCGTGGCGCTGGTGGGCGAAAGCGGATCGGGCAAGTCGCTGACGGGCTTTGCCGTCACGGGCCTTCTGCCTTCAGGCGCGCAGGTCACCGGGGGCGCGGTGCGGCTCTCGGGCACCGACCTGCGCGGCCTGTCGCCCGCCGCCATGCGCCAGGCGCGCGGCCGCCGCGTGGCGATGGTGTTCCAGGACCCGATGATGACGCTGAACCCGGTCCTGCGGGTCGAGACGCAGATGGGCGATGCCCTGCGCGCGCATCAGGACATCAGCCGCCGGGCCGCGCGCCCCCGGCTGGTGCAGGCGCTGGCCGATGTGGGGATCGCCGATCCCGCCGCGCGGCTGCGCGCCTGGCCGCACGAGTTGTCGGGGGGCATGCGCCAGCGCGTCGCCATCGCGACGGCGCTTCTGCACGGGCCCGACGTGGTGATCGCGGACGAACCGACCACCGCGCTGGATGTCACGATCCAGGGCCAGATCATCGCGCTGGCGCAAGGCCTCTGCCGCGACCGGGGCACGGCGCTGGTCTGGATCACCCATGACCTCGCCGTGGTCGCCGGGATCGCCGACCGCGTCGCGGTGATGTATGCGGGCCGCATCGTCGAGGACGGACCGGTGGACGCGGTGCTCGACGCCCCCGCCCACCCATATACCCGCGCGCTGATCGACAGCGTGCCTGCAAGCCACGCCAAGGGCACCCGCCTGCCGACGATCCCGGGCCGGATGCCGGGCCTGTCCGATATGCCGCCGGGCTGCCCCTTCGCCCCCCGCTGCGCCCATGCCGCGCCCGCTTGCACACAGGCGCCGCCCCCGGTGGTGCAGACCGCCGACGGCCGCGCGGTGCGCTGCCTGACGCCGCTGGTTCCCGTCGCGGAAAGGGGCGCCGCATGACCGAACCCCTCATGGTCGCCCGTGACCTGACCCGCACCTTCCGCTCGGGCGACAGCCTGCTGCCCCGCGCACTCGCCGCCCTGCGCCTTGGCCCCCCGCCCGCCGTGGTGCGCGCCGTCGATGGCGTCAGCTTCACGCTGGCGCGCGGCGAAGTCTTGGGCGTGGTGGGCGAATCCGGCTGCGGCAAGTCCACCCTCGGCCGCATGGTCGCGGGGCTGATGCGGCCGACCTCGGGCAGCGTCACCGTGGCAGGCGCGCCGGTCGCAGCGCGCAAGGGTCTGGAACGGCGGATGATCTTCCAGGACCCGTTCTCCTCGCTCAACCCCCGCTTCCGCGTCGGCGAACTGGTGGGCGAGGCACCGCGCGTGCACCGCATCGTCTCCCCGCCCGAGTTGCGCGGCTATGTGGACGGGCTGATGACCCGCTGCGGCATCGACCCTGCCCTGCGCGACCGCTTCGCGCACCAGTTCTCGGGCGGCCAGCGCCAGCGCATCGGGATCGCGCGCGCCCTCGCCGTGCAACCCGAGGTGCTGGTCTGCGACGAGGCCGTGTCGGCCCTCGACGTGTCGATCCAGGCGCAGATCGTGAACCTGTTCCTCGACCTGCGGGCCGAGCTTGGCCTGACCTACCTGTTCATCAGCCACGACCTGGGCATCGTGCGGCATGTGTCGGACCGCGTGCTGGTCATGTACCTCGGCCGCGTGGTCGAGGACGGCCCCGCCGAGGCCGTGTTCGACACCCCTCAGCACCCCTATACCCGGGCGCTGGTCGATGCCGTGCCGCGCCTGTCCCGCCGCCGCACCACCTTCCAGCCGGTGCAGGGCGAGATCCCCTCGCCCCTGAACCCGCCGCCGGGCTGCAACTTCCACCCGCGCTGCCCGATGGCCACCGACCGCTGCCGGGTCGAACGCCCCGTCCTGCGGACCATCGCGCCGGGCCGCAGCGCCGCCTGCCACCTGATCTGACCGACAAGGAGACAACCCATGGCCACCTACGCCGACCGGATGACCCGCTTCCGCGCCCTTCTGCCCGGGCGGGCGGACCTCGTGTTCGTGCCGCTGGGCACCGACCTCGACTACCTGACCGGCATCCACCGCGACATCCCGAACTGGGGCCGCAACCTGCACCCCGGCATATGGCTGGAAGGCGCCTGGATCGCCCCCGACCACGCGCCCATCCTGACGCTCCCGCGCATGACCGCCGAATTCGGCGCCAAGGGCGGGACCGACGGGCTGGACGTGCGGGTGCTGGGCGACTGGGACGATCCGGTGACGATGGTCCGCGGCATCCTCAAGGAACTGGGCATCAAGGACGGCGCGACCATCGCCACGTCGGATGATGCCGAGGCCGAAAGCCTGATGGAACTGCAGGCGCTGGTGCCCGGCGCGCGCTTTGCCTCCGCCACGCACATCCTGCGCGAGTTGCGCGTCATCAAGGATGCGGACGAGATCGCGACGATGCGCGAAGCGGGCCGCACCACCGAAGCGGCCTTTGCCGACGTGCTGAAGATGCTGAAGATCGGCATGACCGAACTCGACATCGTGGCCGAGGTGGACTTCCAGATGAAGCGGCACGGGTCCCTCGGGCCGTCCTTCACCACGTCGCTCTACAACACCGGCCCGAACCACCCGATCCTCTTCGGCCGCCGCCTGCAAAGCTGGCCGCGCGTGCTGACCGCCCCCGTGTCGGTGCTGTTCGACTTCGGCGCGGTGCACGACGGGATGTGCTACGACTTCGGCCGCACGGTCAGCTTCGGCGCGCCATCCGAGGAACAGGTGCGCGTGCACCGGCTGATCATGGACAGCCAGCGCGCCGGGATCGCCGCGCTCAAGGCCGGCGCGGTGACGTGTGAGGAGGTGGATCGCATCGCCCGCGACGTGATCGCCGACGCGGACTACGGGGACAAGTTCCGCCACCGCCTCGGCCACGCCATCGGCTGGGACGTGCACGAACCCCCCTTTCTGACCAAGGGTGACACGACGGTCGTGCAGGAAGGCATGATCTTCACCATCGAGCCGTCGATCTTCCAGGACGGCACCTTCTCGGCCCGGGTCGAAGACTGCATCGTCGCCCGCCCTGGCGGCGGCGAGGCGCTGACGACCGGCTGGCAGGACCTGGTGGTGGTGGAGTAACCCTGCGGGCGAGGGCGGGGGGCGCTGCCCCCCGGGCGGCTGCGCCGCCTCCCCCCGAGGTACTTAAGCAAGGATGAATGAGACAGGACCATCGTCCTCTCACCCTTGGCCAAATACCTCGGGGTCCGGGGCAGCGCCCCGGCGGCGGAGCGTGATCCGGCCCGGCACGGGCCGGGCACCGCGACAGGAAAGGCGTCAGGCGGCCCCCGGGGCCGCCTGTCTGCTGGATCAGGGGGCGATCACTTGCCCAAGGCGGCGAGGAAGCGGTCCTTGAAGGCGGTCGCTTCCGGCTGGTCGGCCAGGATCACGTCCCAGCTCGTGCGCGCCAGCTCCTGGAAGGGCGCAAGGTCGGGCTCGATGATCTCGACGCCGGCCGCCGCCGCGGTCTCGAGCCCCTTGGCGGCCAGCTCGTCATGGGCGGCGATGCCCACCGCGATGGACTCGGTCGCCGCCGTCTGGATCAGCGCCTTCTAGTCGTCCGTCAGGCCATCCCAGAAGATTTCCGACAGCACGAACACCGTCGTGGACTGGTGCGCCCTGGTCATCGTGTAGCTGCTGACCGACCTCGTGGAACTTGTCGGCCACAAGCGCGTCGGGGCTGATTTCCAGCGCGTCCACCACGTTGTTCTGGATCGCCATGAACAGCTCGCCATAGGCCATCGGCGTGGGCTGGGTGCCCAGCGCATTGTACGCCTCGACGAAGCCCGGCGTCGGCAGCACGCGGATCTTCAGCCCGGCCATGTCGGTGACCGTCTCCACCCGCGCGGGCGCCTTGGCCGCGACCGAGCGTTCGTAGATCGACCCGAAGCCCAGACCCACCATGTCGAATTCCGGCAAGAGGTCCAGCATCTCGCGGCCCATGTCGGACTGAAGGATGGAGTACGCTTGCGCCTTGTCGTCGAACAGGTACGGCAGCGACAGTACGCGGTACGCGGGCACCACGGTTTCCAGCGTGGAACCGCCCACGAACCCGCCGGTCAGGATGCCGGTGCGGATCGACTGGATCGCCCGCGTCTCGTTGCCGGCCTGGGCGCAGCACTGGATTTCCACGGCGATGTCGCCCGCAGACCGCTCCTCGACCAGGCGCTTGAACTCGGTCAGGATCACCCGGTATGGGCTCTGGTCGCTCAGCACATGAGCCAGCGTCATGGTCACGCTCTGCGCCTGCGCGCTGCCCGCGATCAGGGCCAGCGCGGCCGCCCCGGCCAGCGCGCCCCGGATGGTCATGGTCTTCTCTCCCCTGTTGTGGATGGTGGACGTCATCGGACAAAGGCCAGCGACAGCGCCGGCACATAGGTGATCAGCATCAGGTTCAGGATCAGCACGCCCAGGAACACCACGAGCGGGCGCATCAGCGCCTCCATGCTGACGCGCGCGATGCCGCAGGCGATGAACAAATTCACCCCCACGGGTGGCGTGACCATGCCCACGGCCAGGTTCACGATCACGATGATCCCGAAGTGCACCGGGTCGATGCCGTAGGATGCGGCGACCGGCGACAAGATCGGGCCCAGGATCAAGATGGCCGCAAAGGTCTCCATGAACACGCCGACGACCAGCAGGAAGATGTTGACCAGAAGCAGGAACACCAGCGGGTTGTCGGTGATCGTGGTCAGAAGTCCCCCCACCAGCTGCGGCGCGCGCAAGAGGTGCAGGGCAAAGGCGAACATCGCGGCAAAGGCCACGATGACCATGACGGTGGCCGAGGTCACGGCGGCCGCGGCAAAGAGGCCGGGCAGGTCGCGCCAGCCGATCTGGCGGTACACGGCCAGGCTCAGGACCAGCGCATAGGCCACCGCCACGGCCGCCGCTTCCGTCGCGGTGAAGATGCCGCCGAAGATGCCGCCCAGGATGATGACGGGCATCAACAGCGCCAGCCCCGCCCGCCAGGTCGCCCGCGCCACATCCGCAGCCCAGGGTGCAGCATGGAACGGCGTCCGCGTGCCATAGCCGCGCAGCCAGCAGATGGTGATGGCCGCCAGCATCAGCGACAGCCCGATGGCGATGCCGGGCAGGATGCCCGCCAGGAACATGTCCGAGATCGAGGTGCCGGTGACCACGCCCCAGATCACCATGACCACCGACGGCGGGATGATCACGCCCAGCTCGCCCGACGACGCCACCGTCGCCGCGGCAAAGGGGCGGGGGTAGCGCTGCTTCTCCATCTCGGGGATCAGCATCGAC
>DBBA01000319.1:16437-17522 GCA_002291955.1 Rhodobacteraceae bacterium UBA996
CAGCATCGACGTCATCACCACCGCCGCCGCCAGCCCGCCGTGCACGAAGCTCAGCAGGGCCTTGGCCAGCCCCACCAGGCGCTCGGCGATCCCGCCATGCTGCATCAGCTTGCCCGCCAGCACGTACAAGGGCAGCGCCATCAGCGAGAAGCTGTCGAGGCTCTCGAACACCACCTGCGGGATCGCGATGAACGGCACGCCGCGGTCCACCAGCGTGGGCAGCGACGCGATGCCCAGCGCCACCGCGATCGGCACGCTCGCCGCGAACAGGACCAGCAGGGCGACCAGCAGCTTGACCATGGCTCAGTCCACCACCGGCGCGCGCGCGGGCCGGCCAGGCGGATGTCGAACCGCTCGGCCCAGCTGTCCAGGATCAGCGCCCCCGCGTTCAGGATCATCAGGCCCGCCCCCACCGGCATCGCCCAGTAGATGCGGTCGTGCGTGATCCCCAGGACCGGCGTCGTCTCGGACCGGCCCAGCTCCAGGAACTGCACGCCGACCCACAGCAGCAGACCATAGAACGCAGCGCAGACCAGCAGCACGAGATAGCGCAGGGGAATGCCCACCCGCCCCGGCAGGCGCTGCACGGCGAATTCGAGGGCAATCAGCCGGGAATGGCGGACGCCCACGGCCGCACCCAGGAACACCATCCAGATCAGGGTGAAGCGGGCGACCTCCTCGGTCCAGGGGGCCGAGATGTTGATGCCCACCGCCGTCAGCACGAAGCGCACCAGCACCTGCACGACCACCACCGCCGCCACCACGGCCAGCAGCGCGCCCACGAGCATGGTGACGCCCGCATTCAGCCGGTCCACGACAGCGACGATGCGCCGCGCGACGTCGCGCATGCGGCTCCCTTCCGGCCCGGCGGGCCACTCCCTGTGCATGCGCCGTTCGCCCGGCGCACATTTGTCCGGAAGTATTGCGGGACCGCGCGCTGTGCGCAAGATGAATTCTTGTCCGGACTGCGCACATTGCAAAGGGGCAGCGCCAACCGCTGCCCCTTCATCCTTGTCCAAGTATCCCGGGGGGTGAGGGCCGCCCGGAACGATGCCCGGTGGGCATCGTTCAGGCCCGAACGCCCG
>DBBA01000319.1:17856-23275 GCA_002291955.1 Rhodobacteraceae bacterium UBA996
CGAGGGCCATGCCCGAGGGCAGGACCGGGGGGCAGAGCCCCCGCGCGACGGCGTCGCCCTACAGCCCGCCGACGCAGGTGTACTTCACGTCCAGGTAATCCTCGATCCCCTGCCGCCCGCCCTCGCGGCCCATCCCGGATTCCTTCACGCCGCCGAACGGCGCCTCGGGGGTGACGATGGCGGTCTCGTTGATCCCGAGAAGCCCGTAGTTCAGCTGCTCCTGCAGGCGGAACATGCGGGACAGGTCCCGGGTATAGGCATAGGCGGCCAGCCCGTATTCGGTGGCATTCGCCTGCGCGATCGCTTCATCCTCGGTGTCGAAGCGGTAGACCGGCGACAGGGGGCCGAAGATTTCCTCGCGTGTCAGGCGCATGGCGGGCGTGGCCCCGGTCAGCACCGTGGGCTGGAAGAACGTGCCCCCCAGCGCATGCCGCGCGCCGCCTGTGACGACGGTCGCCCCCTGCTCCACGGCATCGGCCACGAACTCCTCCATCTTGGCGACAGCGGCGGCGTCGATCAGCGGTCCCTGCTCGGCCCCGGGCGTGTCGCCCGGCGCGACCTTCAGGCTTGCGACCTTCGCCGCGAACGCCTCCACGAACCGGTCATGGATGCCCGCCTGCACGTACAGCCGGTTGGTGCAGACGCAGGTCTGGCCCTGGTTGCGGAACTTGGCAAAGACCGCCCCCGCCACCGCGCGGTCCAGATCCGCGTCATCGAACACGATGCAGGGCGCGTTGCCGCCCAGTTCCATCGACACGCGCTTCACCGTGCCCGCGCATTGTGCGAGCAACTGCTTCCCGATGGCGGTGGACCCGGTGAAGGTGATCTTGCGCACCTTGGGGCTTCCCGTCAGCGCCCCCCCGATCTCGCGCGCCGATCCGGTCACGATGTTGACCACGCCCGCCGGCACGCCCGCCTGTTCGGCGATCCAGCCCCAGACCAGCCCCGACAGCGGTGTCGCGGTCGCGGGCTTCACGACTGTCGTGCAGCCAACCGCCAGCGCCGGGCCGATCTTGCGCGCGAGCATCGAGGACGGGAAGTTCCACGGCGTGATCGCCCCCACCACGCCCACCGGGTGCTTTGTCACCATCATCCGCCGCCCGTTGACGGCAGAGGGGATGATCTCGCCGTAGACGCGCCGCGCCTCTTCCGCGAACCACAGGATGTAGCCCGCGCTGCCCATCACCTCGATCCGCGCCTCGGCCAGGGGCTTGCCCTGTTCTGCGGTCAGCATCGCGGCCAGCGGTTCCAGGTTGTCCATGATGCAGGCGTGCATCCGGCGCAGCATCGCCACGCGGTCCCCCAGCGCGGTCGCGGACCACGACGGGAACGCCGCATGGGCCGCGTCGATGGCCCGCTCGGCCTCCCCGCGCCCGGCGTTCGGCACATGGGCGATGACGGCGCCCGTGGCGGGGTTCGTCACCGCCACGGTGGCCCCGCTGTCGGCGGGTTCCCAGGCCCCGCCGATCAGGTTCGCCCGCCGGATCAGGTGCGCGAAGTCGGTCATGGTCGTCTCCTGTCAGTCAGAGGGCCTGCCGCAGATGGGCGGCCAATTCGGCATGGGTGGGCAGCCACACGGGGCCGCGCGCGCGGGCGTGCGCCAGAAGTGCATCGAGGATCCAGATACGCGAGCGATAGCCGATGACAAAGGGGTGGAACGTCAGCTGGCACACCCCGCCTGCATCGAAGGCCGCGTCGAACTCGCGCCGGAAGATGTCGAACACGGCCTCGGGCGGGGTATGGGGGCGGGTCGGCGGCTCCCGGTTGAACAAGAGGTACACCGCATCGTCGCGCACCCAGTCCACGGGGATTTCCACCAGCCCCGTCGCGCGGCCGTCCGTGACCAGCTCATAGGGCTCGTCATCGGCCATCAGCGAGGAATCGTACAGGAACCCCAGCTCCGCCACGATCCCGACGGTGGCCGCCGACAGGTCCCACTGCGCGGCACGGTGGCCCACGGGCTGCACGCCGGTGATCCCCGCCAGCGCGTCGCGCGCACGCGCCATCAGGTCGCGCTCCGTGGCGGGATCGAGCTTCGAGGTGTTCTCGTGAATCCAGCCATGCACGCCGACCTCGTGCCCAGCCGCGACAATGGGGGCCACCGCCGCAGGGTCGATCAGCGCGGCGACGGCGGGGTGAAAGAACGTGGCCCGCGCCCCGTGCCGCGCCAGCACGTCGAGGATGCGCGGCACACCCACCCGCCGACCATACTCGCCCCAGGCCAGCCGCCCGATGGCCGCCCGACCCGCGCCGAGTTCAAACGTCTCGTGGTCGCAGTCGAAGGACAGGGCCAGCGCGCAGACCGCACCCCCCGGCCAGGATGCAGGCCGCAGTGCCCGACCCGCCCGCACGCGCGCCACATCCGCGCGCCACTCGGCCTCGGGCGTGTCCCAGGGCCGGTCGGGGTTCATCCGGGCACCCCGTCCGCGGTCATCCGGTCACGCCGCCGCGCGCGGATGTTGGCCACGCGCCAGATCTCCAGCGCCAGCAACGGCGCGAAGTGGACCAGCGCGGCCCCCGGATGCCCCCAGTCGTGCAGGGCCGCCCAATGCACCAGCGTCAGCACGGAGGCCGCATAGGTCAGCCGCTGCAGGGGCTTCCACCAGGCGCCCATGCGCCGCACGGCCAGGTCCATGGATGCGGCCGCCAGGGGCAGGAAGATCGCGAAGGCCGCCCAGCCCGTCCAGATGTAGGTGCGGGGCAATTCGGACAGCACCCGCGCGGCGCTGCCCTTGTCCATCAGGTAGAACGCCGTGTGCAGCGCGGCATAGGCGAATGCCGCCACCCCCAAATGCCGCCGGCTGCGCCGCAGCCAGCCCGCGATGGCGCGCCCGTGGAACATCATCGCCAGCGGCGTCACCATCAGCGTGACGATCAGAAGCCGCGCCGACCATTCGCCGGTCGGGTGCACCAGGATGTGCAGGATGCGCGGGTTGTCGGACGTGGCGGCCTGCCACATCCACAGCAGGGGCGGCAGGGACAGGATCGCCCACAGGGCGTAGGTCTGGGTCGTGCGGGACATGGCGCGGAACTCCGGGGACTGCGTGACGATCTCACGCAGCGCGTGGGCGCTTCAGTCGTGTCCGACCGCGACACTCACCCCAGAACCTCGACCACCGCGGCCTTCAGCGCCGCCACGGCGGTATCCACATCCTCGCGCGTGAAGCACAGGGGCGGCGCGAAGCCCACGATGTTGCCCTCGGGCAGGGGTCGCGCGATCACGCCGCGCGCCATCATCGCGACGGTGATCTTGGGCGCGACCGCCATCGGCGGGAACCAGTCCCGCTTGCCCGGATCGGCCATGAACTCGACCGCCAGCATCAGCCCCTCGCCGCGGATCTCGGCCACGTTGGGGTGCCCGCCCAGCGCGTCCGTCAGCGCGGCCTTGAAGTACGTGCCGACCGTGCCCGCATTGGCCACCAGCCCCAGCTTGTCGATGACATCGAGCGTCGCCACCCCCGCCGCCGCGCAGACCGGATGGGCGGAATAGGTGAAGCCGTGGGCGAGCAGCCCGAACTCCTCGGACCCCGTTAGCAGCACGTCCATGACGCGCTTCGAGATGATGGAGCCGGAGAGCGGCAGGTAGGCCGAGGTGATCCCCTTGGCCACCGTAATGAAGTCGGGCGTCAGGCCAAAGTGATCGGACCCGAACATCGACCCGGTGCGGCCAAAGCCCGTCACCACCTCGTCCGCGATCAGCAGGATGCCGTGGCGATCCAGCACTTCCTGCACGCGGGCCCAGTATCCGGGCGGCGGCGGGATGATCCCGCCCGTGCCCATGGCCGGTTCACCGGCAAAGGCCGCGATGGTGTCCGGCCCCTCGGCCTCGATCAACGCCTCCAGCCGGGCGATCAGCCAGTCCAGATGGGCGGCCTCGTCCATCCCATCCTCGGGGCGGCGCAGGAAATGCGGCACCTCGGTGTGCAGGAACCCCGGCAGGGGCAGACCCATCCGCGCGTGGTACACCGGCAGCCCGGTCATCGACCCCGACACGATCCCCGACCCGTGATAGGCGCGCCAGCGGCTGATGATCTTGCGGCGCTGCGGCTGCCCCCGCAGGATGTGGTAGTGCCAGGCAAGCTTCACGTTCGTCTCGTTCGCGTCCGACCCCGACAGGCCGAAGAACACGCGGCTCATGTGGGCAGGCGCGCGGTCCATCACCATCTTGGCAAGGCGAATAGCCGGTTCGTTGGAGTGCCCGCCAAAGGTGTGGAAGAACGCAAGCTCGTGCGCCTGCGCGGCGATGGCATCGGCGATCTCGGTCCGCCCATACCCCGCGTTCACGCAGTAGAGCGCGGCGAAGCCGTCGAGGAACCGGTTCCCGTCGCGGTCCACGATGTGACTGCCCTGCCCGCCCGTCACGATCCGCCCCGCCATGATCCCCTTGGCGTGGTTGGCGATATGGGTCGTGGGGTGCAGGAAGTGGGCGGCATCCCAGGCGGCGAGGTCGTCGTTGATCAGCGTGTCGGCGGTCATATCAGGCTCTCCGGCCGGGTATTGGCGATCAGTTCGGGCACGCTGGCCTGGTTCGGCAGGGACAGCACGAAGGCCACGATGTCGGCCACGGTGTCGGGGCGCAGGCGGTCGGCCTTGGGCGTGGCGCCCGGGATGCCCGCGATCAGATCGGTATCGATGGCGCCCGGACAGATGGCACAGGCGCGCACCCCGTCGTCCCAGCCCGCGGCGCGGGTCGCCTGCGTCAGCGCCAGCAGCGCGTGCTTGGTCATGGTATAGCCGACGGAGACGCCTGCCCGGTAGCGTTTCGCGTCGGTCGAGGCGATGTTCACGACGCGGCCCTGCCCGGTCGCGCGCAGGTGAGGCAGCGCGGCGCGGATCAGGCGGAACGGCGCCTTCACGTTGACCGACCACATGGCGTCAAGGTCATCCTCGGTCCCCTGCCCGAAATCGACCATCCGCAGGATGCCTGCGTTGTTCACCAGCGCGTCGATCCGGCCGAAGCGGGCGGCGGTCGCCTCGACCCAGCGCGGCGCGGTGTCGGGGTCGTCGGCGTCAAACGGCATCGCCATGACGCGACCGGGCGTGTCGAACGCTGCGGCCTGGCCCAGATCGCGCAGACCCAGCGACACGGTCCAGCCGTCGGCCAGCAGGCGTCCGGTGATCGCGGCACCCAGGCCCCGGCCGCCGCCCGACACCAGTGCGATGCGCGTCATTCAGAACAGTCCCTGGTACACGCCGCCATCATTGACGATGTTCTGCCCGGACATGAAGCCTGCCTGTGCCGAACACAGGTACGCGATCAGGTCGCCACACTCGGCAGGGTCGGCAAAACGGCCCGCGGGGCAGCCAGCAATGCGGTCGGCCACCATGTCTTCATACGTCACGCCGCGCCGCGCGGCATGGCCGTGCACGTTGGTGCGCAGCGATGCGGTGTCGAACAGGCCGGGGCAGACGGTGTTGG
>DBBA01000318.1:0-8580 GCA_002291955.1 Rhodobacteraceae bacterium UBA996
ACCGTGGCGCTCAAGGGCTTCAACGAGGACGAGCTGTTCCCGCTGGCCGACTGGTGCGCCCGGCGCGGCTTCGACCTGACCTTCATCGAGGTCATGCCGATGGGCGACCTCGGCGGCGAGGACCGGGTGGGCCAGTTCTGGTCGCTCGATGACGTCCGCGCGCGGCTCGCGGCGCGGTTCCGGCTGGACGAGCTGCCCGACCGCACGGGCGGCCCCGCGCGCTATGTCCGCGTGGCCGAGACCGGGCAGCGCATCGGCTTCATCACGCCGCTGAGCCACAACTTCTGTGAAAGCTGCAACCGGGTGCGGCTGACCTGTACGGGCGAATTGTACATGTGCTTGGGGCAGGAGGACATGGCCGACCTGCGCGCCCCCCTGCGCGCGTCGCCCGATGACGGACTGCTGCGGGACGCGATCCGGGCGGCGATTGCCCGCAAGCCCAAAGGGCACGACTTCGACTATTCGCGACAGCGCGCCGATGGTCAGGTCAGCCGCCACATGAGCCATACGGGCGGCTGACGCGCGGCGGGGGCGCGGGGGGCTGTCTGCCCCCCATGGGCCTTGCGGCCCGCCCGTGGACATGGTCCACGGGCGTTCGGGCCTGAACAATGTCCACCGGACATCGTTCCGGGCGGCCCTCACCCCCCAAGGATATTTGGGACAGGATGAAGGGGAAGCGTCAGACCCAGTCGGCCCCGAGGTCGGCGCGGGCGCGGTCGATCCAGTGATCCTGGAGCCAGGGCGTCGCCCGGCAGGCTCGCAGCAGGTTGCCGAGGTGCCCGGCCACCGCCTCGTGCATCTTGGGGCGGCCGTGGAAGCAGACGACGCGCGCATCCGCGGGCAGGCGCGCGGGACGCAGCCAGTTGAGCGGCGGCAGGTCGAGGCAGTCGTGCTTGAAGCTGACGACCTGCGCGGGCGGCAGGTAGGCAAAGGCGCCCTTGGACTGCGCCAGCGTGGAGGTGTAGCGCTGTTCGCTGCCGCGCGCGCGGGCGACCTCGCCCGACGGGTCGGCGGCGAGGGTGTCGTAGAGCCAGGGGTGACGTGCGGGGTCGAAGCGGAACACCGACCCGTGCCCGGTGGGCCGGCCGCGCCGCGCCTCGACCCAGTCGGCGCGCATGGCGACGGTGCCGGGCGCATGGTGCAGGATGTCGTCGAGCGGGCCGGTGATGACCACATCCAGGTCGAAGCCCAGCACGGGGCCGGTCAGTCCCGGGATCAGCCCGGGGCGGAACAGGCTGACCTTGCGCATCGCGCCCTTGCGCTGCGCGATCGCCAGTGCCGCCTGCATGGCCGCGTGGAACGGCTCCACCGGCAGGGGCAGGTGCTCCACATCCGGATGCAGGCCGCGCGTATCCTCGGTCATACACAGGAACCGCACCGGCGTGGACAAGTTTCGCCGCACGCCCGAATACAGGCGATTGACATACTCCGGGCCAAAGGCGGTGCCCCACTTGATGCAGGCGACGGTGGCAGTCTGGGTCATCGTGCGGTCCCGCGTGCGGTGCGGGTGCCGTGCTAGCCCGCCCGGGCGCGAAGGGAAAGGGCGCAGCCCGCAACGTGGCCCGCAGGGCACGGGGTCGTGCTGCGATGCGGCACAAGGCTTGAGCGGATGCAGCACAACCCTTAGGATCCGCGCGCCAAACGTGCGGCCCGTCGAGGGGTCGCCAGCCGAAGGGAACCCGCCGATGACCACCCCGATGATCGACGAGGCACGCGTTGCCGAGAAGGCCTATGAACTCTGGCTTGCCGAAGGCCAGCCCGAGGGCAGGCAGGACGAACACTGGTACCGCGCCATCGACGCGCTGACCGTGCCGGTGCCGAAGAAGACCCGGCGCGCCCCCGCGGCCAAGACCGTGGCGCCAAAGGCCGCCGACGCTGACGCGACCGCGAAGCCGAAGCGGGCGCGCGCGCCCAAGACCGCCGCCTGACATCCCGCCACCCGGCGCCGGGGCCTGCCCCGCCCCGGGGCGGCACCCCGTTGCACTCCCGGGTCCCGGGACCGGCGCAGGTTCATGTCGTGCCGGCATCCGGGCGTCACGAACCCTTCACTGGACCTGCGTTGATATTTCCATGATTTATGAATCATGGAAATATCCGCTGCCACCCACGCCTTTGCCACCCTCGGCCATCCCGGCCGCATGGCGGTGTTCCGGCTGCTCATGCGCTTTGCCCCGCGGGGCGTCCGCCCGACCGAGATCGCGGATGCCCTGGGCCTGAAGCCCAACACCCTGTCGCACCACCTGGCGGACCTGACCGCGTCCGGCCTTGTCACCGTCGAACGCCGGGGCCGGTCGCTGTTCTATGCCATCGACCTGGAGGCGACCGAAGCCCTGGTCGGCCATCTGGCGCTCGACATGGGCCGTGCGCGGCCGGACCTGCTCGCCCCCCTTCTTGCCACCCGAAAGGACACCGCCATGCGGGACACCGATTTCGACGTGCTGTTCATCTGCTCGGGCAATTCCGCACGGTCGATCTTTGCCGAGGCGCTGCTGCGCGACCTCGGGAGGGGCAAGTTCCAGGCGTTCTCGGCAGGCACCCGGCCCGGCACCGCGCTCAATCCCTTCGCGCTCGAGGTGCTGGAACGCAACGGCCACGACATCACCAGCCTGCGGTCCAAGCACATCTCGGAATTCCAGGGGCCCGGCGCCCCGGTGATGGATTTCGTCTTCACCGTCTGCGACACGGCCGCGGCCGAGGAATGCCCGCCCTGGCCCGGCCAGCCCATCACCGGCCACTGGGGTCTGCCCGACCCGGTGAAGGCGGCGGGCACGGACGCGGAAAAGGCGCTGGTGTTCGCCCAGACCTATGCAAGCCTGCGCCGCCGGATCACGGCTTTCGTCGCCCTGCCCTTCGACAGCCTGTCGCGCCTGTCCCTGCAATCGCGCGTCGATGCCATCGGCGCCGACGACACGGCCAGGGCCTGACACCCATGCCCCGGATTGCCCTGAACGGCCTTGGCCGGATCGGAAAGCTTGTCCTGCGCGACCTGATCGACACGGGTGCGGGCGGCGAGATCGCCCTTGTGAACGACCCCGCCGGGGACGCCGCGCAGCACGCGCTCCTGATGGAGTTCGACAGCGTCCACGGCCGCTGGACGACCCCGGTCAGCCACACCGCCGACAGCCTGACCCTTGGTGGCCGGACCATCTGCCTGACGCAGGAGAAGTCGATCGAGGCGCTGCCACTGGCCGCCCTTGGCGTCGATATCGTCATCGACTGCACCGGCGTGTTCAAGACGGCGGCCAAGGTCGCACCCTACTTCGCCGCGGGGGTGCGCAAGGTCATCGTCAGTGCCCCGGTCAAGGACGGCGGGGCACTGAACCTGGTCTACGGGGTGAACCACCACCTCTACGACGGCTCGCAAACCCTTGTCACCGAAGCCTCCTGCACGACGAACTGCCTTGCTCCGGTGGTCAAGGTGATCCACGAGGGGCTGGGCATCCGGCACGGCTCGATCACCACGATCCACGACGTGACCAACACCCAGACGATGGTGGACCGCCCGGCCAAGGACATGCGCCGCGCGCGGTCGGCGCTTCTGAACCTGATCCCGACGACCACCGGATCGGCCACGGCGATCACGCTCATCTACCCCGAACTCAAGGGCCGCCTGAACGGCCATGCGGTGCGGGTGCCCTTGCTCAACGCGTCCCTCACCGATGCCGTGTTCGAGGTCGAACGCCCCACCACGCCCGAGGAGGTGAACGCCCTGTTCGCCGCCGCCGCCGAAGGCCCGCTCCGGGGCATCCTGGGGTTCGAGGCGCGCGAGCTTGTGTCGTCGGACTTCCTGAACGACCGGCGGTCGTCCATCGTGGACGGGCCCTCCACCATGGTGGTCAACGGCACGCAGGTGAAGGTCTTTGCCTGGTACGACAACGAATGGGGCTATGCCTGTCGGCTGGCCGACATCGTGCGGATGGTGGCGGGCGCCCTGTGACCACGCCGAACCCGTTGCGCGCCTATGCCGCCGTCACCGCGGCCTACTGGGCGTTCATGCTGTCGGATGGCGCGCTGCGGATGCTGGTGCTGCTGCACTTCAACAGCCTCGGCTTCACGCCGATCCAGCTGGCATGGCTGTTCCTGCTGTATGAACTCGCCGGGATCGTCACGAACCTCGCCGCCGGGTGGCTCGCCGCGCGGTTTGGCCTTGCCGCGACGCTGTACGGCGGGCTGGCCCTTCAGATCGGCGCGCTGGTGGCGCTGGCGCAGCTTGACCCCGGCTGGGGGATCGCGGCGTCGGTCGCCTTCGTCATGGCGGTGCAGGGGGTGTCGGGCGTGGCCAAGGACCTGGCCAAGATGTCCTCCAAATCCGCGGTCAAGCTCCTCGCCCCGGCCGAGGCTGGCGGCCTGTTCCGCTGGGTCGCGGCGCTGACGGGATCGAAGAACGCGGTCAAGGGCCTGGGCTTCTTCCTGGGCGCGGCCCTGCTGGCGCTGGCGGGGTTCCAGACCTCCGTCTGGGCGATGGCGGCCGTGCTGGCCGTCATCCTGCTCGCGGTCGCGCTGTTCCTGCCCCCGGGCCTGCCCGGCCGGATGAAGTCCGAGGACGCCTGGGGCGGCTGGCGGTCGCAGGACCCGCGCGTGAACCGCCTGTCGCTCGCCCGCCTGTTCCTGTTCGGCGCGCGGGACGTGTGGTTCGTCGTCGGCATCCCGGTCTATTTCCAGACGGTCCTGTCCGACGGCACGGCCGAGGGGCGGCGCGAGGCGTTCTTCCTGATCGGCAGTTTCCTGGCGCTGTGGATCATCGCCTATGGCGCGGTCCAGGCCGCCGCCCCCCGCATCCTGGGCGCCCGCACCCAACCCGGGGGCGCGATGACCGCCAAGGCGATCCTGTGGGCGGGGCTTCTGGTGCCGATCCCGTTCCTGCTGGCCGCCGCTGCCTGGGCCGCGGGGGATCCCGCGCCCTGGCTGACCGCCACGCTGATCGGGGGCCTTCTGGTCTTCGGCTTCGTCTTCGCGGTGAACTCCTCGGTCCACTCCTACCTGATCCTGGCCTACGGCGATGCCGACCGGATCACGCGCGACGTGGGGTTCTACTACATGGCCAATGCCGCCGGGCGGCTGACCGGCACGCTGCTGTCGGGCCTCAGCTACCAGATGGGCGGTCTGCCCCTGTGCCTTGCGACAGCAGGGACCATGGCGCTGGCCAGCTGGATCGCCGCCCGGCGCCTGGCGTCGCCCGGACTGGCGGCCTGACCCCTCAGGCCGCAGGCAGCCGCCGTTCGGCCATCTCCACCCACCAGCTGACGCCAGCCGGGATCGCCGCATCGTTGAAGTCATAGGCCGGGTGGTGGACCATCGCCGTGTCGCCGTTGCCGACCAGGATATAGGCGCCCGGCCGTTCCTCGAGCATGAAGGCAAAGTCCTCGCCGCCCATGACCAGCGGCGCCTCGGCGCAGTCGCCCGACACCGCGCGCGCGACCTCGGCGGCGAATTCGGTCGGCTCGTCATGGTTCACCATCACCGGGTAGCCGCGGGTGTAGACAACGTCCGCCGTGCCCCCGAACGTCGCCGCGATGCCGCGCGCGATCTCGCCCAGGCGCCGCTCGGCCATGTCGCGGGTGGCGGCCTGCAGCGTGCGGACCGTGCCCTTCAGCGTGACCTTCTGCGGGATCACATTGTAGGCGGTCGAGGACGTGACGAAGCTCGTCACCGACACCACGACCTGCTCCACCGGGTCGGCGTTGCGGCTGGCGATGGTCTGCACGGCGACCACGAACTGCGCGGCCATGACGGTGGTGTCCACCGTCTCCTGCGGCTTGGCGGCGTGACCGCCCTTGCCCTCGAACTCGATCTGCCACTGGTCAGCCGCGGCAAAGAACGACCCCGCCCGGATCGCGAAGCTGCCCGCGGGGCGGCCGGGCCAGTTGTGCATGCCATAGACCTCGGTGATGCCGAAGCGGTCCATCATGCCGTCCGCGCACATCTCGCGCCCGCCGCCGCCACCTTCCTCGGCAGGCTGGAAGATCACCGCCACCCGCCCGTCGAAGTTCCGCGTCTCGGCCAGGTACTTGGCCGCGCCCAGAAGCATCGCCGTATGCCCGTCATGCCCGCAGGCATGCATCGCCCCCGGCGTGGTCGAGGCATAGGGCACGCCCGTCTGCTCGTGGATCGGCAGCGCGTCCATGTCGGCACGCAGGCCGATGGTGCGGCCCGACCGGTTGGACCGGCCATTGATGATGCCGACCACCCCGGTGCGCCCGATCCCCGTCACCACCTCGTCACAGCCGAAGTCGCGCAGCTTCTCGGCGACCAGGGCCGACGTGCGGTGCGTCTCGAACAGGATCTCCGGGTGAGCATGGATGTCGCGGCGCCAGGCGGTGATTTCCTCGGCCATCTCGGCGACACGGTTCTTGACGGGCATTGGAAGCGGACCTCTCGCGTTCGGGGATAGGGCATGGTGCCCCCGCCGCACGGCAGGAGCAAGGGGTTGGCCGCCCCGACCACTACAGCGCAGGCCCCCGCGCGGGCCGGGCAGCCCCGAACCGGTCGAAGCGGAACCGCGTCAGGTCGTGCCCCGGCGCGCGGCCTGCAAGCAGGTCGGCCAGCACCCGCCCCACGCCGGGTCCGATCCCGAAACCATGTCCGCTCATCCCCGTGGCGGCGATCAGCCCGGGGATCTGCGCCACCCGGTCGATCACCGGCACGATGTCGGGCAGGCTGTCGATCATGCCCGCCCAGGCCGCCTTGATCCGCACCGGAGGCAGTGACGGGAACGCCCGCTGGAAATCGGCGCGGATGCGCTCCACCCGGCCCGCGTGGGGCCGCGGGTCCAGCGTGCGGTGCCGCTCGAACGGGCTTTCCCGGTCCGCGTCCCAGCGGCGCGGTGTCGACCAGCCGTCGGGGTAGCCCCCGGGTGCCGCGGGGACCAGCCGGGTGGACCACGGGTCCTCGGCCCAGGTCCGCACCCATTGGCCGAAGTGGCGGAAACTGTCCGGACCCAGCAGGAACTCATGGAAGTCGCCGGGGGCCAGCGTGTAGCCCCCGTCCGCCCGCCGCCGGAAGGCGAAGCGCGAATCAGTGGCGTTGCCCGGGAACATGTCGGGCAGCGGGTCCGTGGCGGCCACCGTGGCGCGGACCGACAGTTGCGGCAGCCGCGCCCCGTGCGCGGCCAGGAACAACGACGACCACGCGCCCCCCGCCAGCACCACCTGATCGCAGGCGATGCGCCCGGCCTCGGTCACCACCCCGGTGATCCGGCCCGCGGCAATATCCAGCGCCCGGGCCGCGCAGCCCTCGTGCAGGGTCGCGCCTGCCCGTTCTGCCAGCCGGGCAATGGCGGGGACCGCGGTGAAGGGTTCCGCACGGCTGTCGGTCGGTGTCCAGAGCGCCGACCGCCAGTCGCCCCGGTGCCCGGGGAACATCGCATCGACCTCGCCGCGCGTCAGCATCCGCGTGGTCAGGTCGTACTTGCCCGCAAGCGTCAGGAACGCCTCGTGGCGCGCGGTGTCCTTCGCCGTAGTCGCAAGATACATCACCCCGTGCCGCGCAAGGCCCGTGGCGCCCTGCGTCTGGGCGTCGAGCTCGGCCCACAGGCGCTGCGCTTCCAGCACCAGCGGGATCTCCGCCTCGTCCCGCCCCTGCACCCGGATCCAGCCCCAGTTGCGGCCCGACTGCTCGGCGCCGACCCGGCCCTTTTCCACCAGAGCGACCGACAGCCCCGCCCGCGCGGCGTAAAGCGCCGTGGTCACCCCGATGATCCCGCCGCCGATCACCACCACATCGGCGCGCGCGGGCGGCGGCGCAGGATGGGCGGGGGGCAGATGCGTGCCCAGGGGAATGGTCATGGCGCCCGGGTCACTCGGCCAGCGTGTCCACCAGACGGTCGATCAGGCGACCGCCCGCCTCGAACTGCGCGACGCTGATGAACTCGTCGGCCTGGTGCGCTTGGGCGATGTCGCCCGGCCCGCAGACGACGGTGGAATAGCCCCGCGCCTGGAAATGCCCGGCTTCCGTCCCGTAGCTGACCGTGTGGCTGCCGTTGTCCCCGGTCACGCGGCGGATCAGGGCCTCGGCCGCGCCGTCGGCCTCGGGCGCAAGCGGCGGCAGGCCGAAGTATTCGTGCAGGTGGACGGCGCAGCCCGGGTGGACGTCCCGCATCGCGGCCTCGATCCGCGCGGCCTCGGCCCGGATCGCGGCCCGCCAGCGGTCCGGGTCCTCGTCCGGCACACAGCGGAACTCGAGGCTGAAGGTGCAGGTCCCCGCCGTGATGTTCCCGGCCGTGCCACCCCGGATCAAGCCGGTGTGCAGCGTGGTGTGGGGCGGGTCGAAAAGAGCTGCCACCGGTGACGGCGGCGTGGCGCGCAGGGTGGTGTTCTGGTCGTTCAGCCAGCCGATCAGCCGCGCGGCCTCCATGATCGCCGACACGCCCTGCGGCAGGAGTGAGGAATGCACCTCGTGCCCCGTCACCGTCACGAAGAACCCCGCGCCGCCCTTGTGGGCGGTCACGGGGCGCAAGCCCGACGGCTCGCCCACGATGACGGCCGCGGCAGGCGGCAGGGCCGCGCGCATCGCGTCGATCAGGGGTGGCGCGCCGATGCAGCCCACCTCCTCGTCCCAGGACAGCGCCAGGTGCAGCGGGCG
>DBBA01000318.1:8917-10700 GCA_002291955.1 Rhodobacteraceae bacterium UBA996
CAGCGGGCGGGCCAGCGCGGCAGGGACCGCGGCGAGTGCCAGCGCCACGAAGCCCTTCATGTCGGCGGTGCCGCGCCCATAGAGGCGCCCGTCACGCTCGGTCACCGTCCAGGGGTCCGACGTCCAGGCCTGCCCGTCCACGGGGACGACATCGGTATGACCCGACAGGACGATCCCGCCCGGCACCGCAGGCCCCACCTGCGCGAAGAGCCCCGCCTTGGTGCGGTCGTCGTTCCAGACACGGGTAGCGGTCACGCCCTGCCCGGCCAGCCAGTCCTGCACGAAGTCGATCAACGGCAGGTTCGAGTCGCGGCTGACCGAGGGGAAGGCGACCAGCCGGTCGAGGAGGTCGCGGGCAAGGGTCTGGTTCATCGGGCACTCGCTGGGAACGCGCCCGACCGTGGCGAAGCGTTGCGGCGCGGTCAAGGCGGCGCTCCCGGCAAGGGCCGGAGGCGGGGGGCGCTGCCCCCCGGGCGCGTGCCGCGGCCCGTGGACATGTTCCACGGGCGTTCGGGCCTGAACGATGTGCACTGCACATCGTTCCGGGCGGCCCTCACCCCCCCCGGGATATTTGGGACAGGATGAAGGAAAGACGGGAACCCGGATTGCGTGGCGCAACCGCCGCCGCAGGCGGCCCGGCCCAACGCCGAGGGTGGCCGGGGCGCAAGCACCGGGTGCCCGAGGGGGCGGGAGCGCTCCGTCCCCTGCTGCGCGCCACTGGTCGGCGCCGCACCGGATGCGCAGCGCCAAGGCGCAGGGATTGCCCGTTTTCCGGGCAGACGCTGCGTCGCGGGCATGGCGTGGCGGAATGCCTTGCCGGTTGGGGCGGTTATGGTAACACTCGCCCAATCTGCGGGATGACACCCCGGATGCAGGGGACCCGTCAGAGGTCCTCGCCGCGAAATGCGACGCACGGGGAGCGTTCGATGCCCGACGGGGCCATGCCCGTCCTGGATGTCCGGGACCTCAAGACCGTTTTCCGCACGCGCCGGGGCGAGATTCACGCCGTGAATTCCGTCAGCTTCGACCTGCGCCCGGGCGAGTTGCTGGGGGTCGTGGGCGAAAGCGGATCGGGCAAGTCGGTCACGATGATGTCGCTGATCGGGCTCCTGCCCTCGCCACCTGCCGACATCCGCGGCGGAGAGGTGATGTTCGAGGGCAAGGACCTGTTGTCCTGCGACGCCGAGACCCTGCGCGACATCCGCGGCGGGCGGATCGGCTTCGTGTTCCAGGACCCGATGACCAGCCTGAACCCGGTCTTCACCGTGGGCTTCCAGATCATGGAACCCCTGCGCGTGCACATGGGCCTGACCAAGGCGCAGGCCCGGGTGCGGGCGGGCGAGCTTCTGGACCTCGTCGGCATCCCCGACGCGACCCGCAGGCTCGACGACTACCCGCACCAGTTCTCGGGCGGGATGCGGCAGCGCGTGATGATCGCCATTGCGCTGGCCTGCGACCCCAAGGTGCTGATCGCGGACGAACCCACCACCGCGCTCGATGTCACCATCCAGGCGCAGATCCTGGAACTGGTGAAGGAGTTGCGCCGCAAGCTCGGCATGGCGATCGTCTGGATCACCCATGACCTGGGCGTGATCGCGGGCATCGCGGACCGGGTGATGGTGATGTACGGCGGACAGGTGGTGGAACAGGCCCCCGTGCGCGAGCTGTTCGCCAACCCCCGCCACCCCTACACCCGCGCGCTGTTGCAGACGGTGCCTGCGCTGCATGGTCCCCGCGCAGCGAAGCTCCGCGTGATCGAGGGGCAGCCGCCGATCCTGGGCGC
>DBBA01000199.1:0-15253 GCA_002291955.1 Rhodobacteraceae bacterium UBA996
CGCACGCCGCCCTTCTCGCCGGCCTCGGGCTCCTTGAAGCGGCCCTTGCCGCGGCCGCCCGCGTGGATCTGGGCCTTCACCACCCAGACCGGCCCGTCGATCTCGCCCGCCGCCGACTTGGCGTCCTCGGCCCGCAGGACCACGCGGCCGTCCGACACGGGCGCCCCGTACTGCCGCAGAAGCGCCTTGGCCTGGTATTCGTGGATGTTCATGGGTCTGTCCCGTGCCCGTTCGTTTCGTGTGCCATCGCATGCGGCGATGCAGCGGGAAACGGAAAACAGCCGGGCGGGCGCGGGAGGAGCGGAAAATCCGCAGTTTGTGATCACGCCCCGAAAAGGCGTGATCACAGCGTGTCGAAGGCTTAACCGAGCGAGGGGTCGATTCCCTTGCAGGCGGCGACAAGACCCTTCACGGCATCCACCGACTTGTCGAACATCGCCTGCTCGTCCTTATTCAGCGTGATCGCCACGACGCGCTCGATCCCACCCGCGCCGATGACCGTGGGCACGCCGACATACATCCCGTCCAGCCCATAGGCCCCCTTCACGAAGGCCGCGCAGGGCAGGACGCGCTTCTGGTCCTTGAGGTAGCTTTCGGCCATCTCGATGGCACTTGTCGCGGGGGCATAGAACGCCGACCCGGTCTTGAGCAGGCCGACAATCTCGGCCCCGCCGTCACGGGTGCGCTGCACGATGGCGTCCAGCTTCGGCTGCGTGGTCCAGCCCATCGCCACAAGGTCGGGCAGCGGGATGCCCGCCACGGTCGAATAGCGCACCAAGGGCACCATCGTGTCGCCATGCCCGCCAAGGACGAACGCGGTCACGTCGCGCATCGACACGCCGAACTCGACCGCCAGGAAATGCCGGAACCGCGCGCTGTCCAGCACGCCCGCCATGCCCACGACCATGTGGTGCGGCAGGCCCGAGAATTCGCGCAGCGCCCAGACCATCGCGTCGAGCGGGTTGGTGATGCAGATGACGAAGGCCTTGGGCGCGTGCTTCGCGATGCCCTCGCCCACCGACTTCATGACCTTCAGGTTGATGCCCAGCAGGTCGTCGCGGCTCATCCCGGGCTTGCGCGGGACACCTGCCGTCACGATGCAGACGTCGGCACCCGCGATGTCGGCATAGTCGTTGGTGCCCTTCAGGGTCGCGTCGAACCCCTCGGACGGGCCGGACTCGGCGATGTCGAGCGCCTTGCCCTGGGGCGTGCCCTCGGCGATGTCGAACAGGACGACGTCGCCCAGTTCCTTCAGCGCGACAAGATGGGCGAGCGTGCCGCCGATCTGTCCCGCCCCGATGAGCGCGATCTTGGGTCTGGCCATGGGAGGGGTCCTTTGGCTCTGGTGGATGACGCGCGGATGGGTAACGGTCGGCACCGGGCCGCGCAAGACCGGCCGTTCGGGGGGCTTTCCGTGACGCTGGACCTGATGTTCTTCGTGGTCGCCATCCCGGCGGTGATCTTTGCCGGCGTGTCCAAGGGGGGCTTCGGGTCGGGCGCGGCCTTTGCCGCGACGCCGATCCTCGCGCTGATCATGCCGCCCGCCGTGGCGGCGGGGCTGATGCTGCCGCTTCTCATGCTGATGGACCTGGGCGCGATCCGCGCCTACTGGCGGCAATGGGACTGGCCCGCGTCAAAGGTGCTGATCCTGGGGTCGCTGCCCGGCATCGCGCTGGGGGCGGCCCTGGCGGGCGTGGCGGACCCCGACGTCTTCCGCCTGCTGATCGGCGCGATCGCGGTGGGGTTCGTGCTGTTCCAGGGCGCGCGGGCTGTCGGGCTGCTGCGGCCCGCGACCCGTCCGATGGGCACCCTGGGCGGCGGCATCGCCGGATTCGCCGCAGGCTTCACCAGCTTCATCAGCCACGCGGGCGGGCCACCGGCGTCGATCTACCTGTTGTCGCGCGGACTGGCCAAGACGCCGTTCCAGGCGTCCACGGTGCTGGTGTTCTGGATCGTCAATGCGGTGAAGCTGCCGATCTACATCGCGCTCGGCATGGTGTCGGGAACCACCCTGTCCGCGGTGGTGCTGCTTGCGCCCGCGGCCCTTCTGGGCATCTGGCTGGGCGTGGTCGCGCACCGGCGCGTGCCCGAGCGTCCGTTCTTCGCGATCACCTACGTCCTGCTCACGCTGACCGGAGCCAAGCTGATCTGGGACGCGCTGACCTGACGGCGGCGGCCCTGGCGGGGTTCGGCCCCGCGCCACGGGCGACCCGTGGCGCGGCAGGTGTCACAGACGCGACCCGGTGGGCGTCAGCGGTTCTTCCAGTTCCTCGAACGCCATGCCCGACGCGATCAGGCAGGTCATGCCCGAGGGCAGGGTGACGGTCACCGTCCACGATCCGCTTTCCAGGTTCGCGAACACTTCCATCACCTGGTTGTTCGCAGCCAGACCGATGGACTGGCGGCTTTCGCCATAGGTTCCGGCCAGGCGTTCCACGACCATGTCGCGCTCGGCACAGTTGCTGGTCTGCGCGGCAGCGGGGGTCAGGGCGGCGGCGCAGATCGCCGCAGCCAGGGGCATCATCAGGGGCAGTCGGCAGTCCATCGGGCATCCTTTCGAGATCGACCAGGGAGGGGTGCGGGACCCGGCCTGCCGGGCCATCCGGGGAAACCGGCGGCGGGCATGGCCCCGAAGCCATTCAGGCAGTCTTCCAGATCGCCGCTTGTCCGTTGCCCGGTCTGGCGCTGACCGGGGTCGGACCTCCCGTCTGCGGCTTGAACGACAGGCTGCCCGTCAGCCGCTGAAAAAAGGTTAACGCGGCGGCGCGGCGGCGAGATGGGCGGGACGGGCGCATTCTCAGTCACTTGGGCAGGGGTTGCACGGGTGCACGTGCCCGTGTTCCGCTGCAGCGCAACACCACGGGGCAGGAGAATCACCGTGCCGTCACCGACCGACACGCGCCCGCTGCGGTCGCTTCTGTATCTGCCCGCGTCCAACGCCCGGGCGCTGGACAAGGCCCGAAGCCTGCCCTGCGACGGGATCATCTTCGACCTCGAGGATGCCGTGGCCCCGGCCGAAAAGGCCCCCGCCCGGGCCGCGCTGGCCGCAGCCCTGGTCGAAGGCGGCTTTGCCCCGCGCCTGCGGCTGGTGCGGATCAACGCACTGGACACGCCCTGGGGCGCCGACGACGCCCGCGCCGCGGCGGACATGGACGGCGACGGGGTGCTGTTGCCCAAGGTCAACGGTCCCGCCGACCTGGACGCCGCAGCCGGGCTGGTCCCGGACCGGCCGCTCTGGGCAATGATGGAAACGCCCGCGGCCATCCTGAACGCGGCCGCCATCGCCGTACACCCGCGGCTCGCCGGGCTGGTACTGGGCACCAACGACCTGATCAAGGACCTGGGCGCCCGCGTCCGCCCCGACCGGCTGGCGCTGATTCACGCCCTGCAGACCTGCGTACTGGCGGCGCGCGCCGCGGGCGTGCCGGTGATCGACGGGGTCTACAACGCCTTCCGCGACGACGCCGGGCTGGCGGCGGAATGTGCGCAGGGCCGCGATCTGGGCATGGATGGCAAGACGCTGATCCACCCCGCGCAGGTCGCCATCGCCAACGCCGCCTTCGCGCCCTCGGCCGACGAGATCGACCTTGCCCGCCGCCAGATCGCGGCGTTCGAGGCGGCCGAGGCCGCAGGCCAGGGCGTGGCCGTTCTGGACGGGCGCATCGTCGAGAACCTGCACGTCGTCGCCGCACGCCGGGTGCTGGCGCTGGCCGACGCCGTCGCCGCCCAAGAACAGGGAGCCGCCGCATGACCTTGCTGATCCTCGGGGTCGCGCTTTGGTGGGGCGCGCATCTGTTCAAGCGGCTTGCACCCGGGCCGCGCGCGGCGATGGGAAACGCGGGCAAGGGCGTTGTCGCCCTGCTGCTGGTGCTGTCGGTCGTCCTGATGGTCATCGGGTATCGTGGCGCCGAAGGCACCGTCTACTGGGGCCGCAGCCCCGCACTGGTCGGGATCAACAACCTGCTGATGCTGATCGCCTTCTACATCTACGCCGTCGGCGGGCCGAAGGGGCAGCGGGTCTGGCTGGGCACCAAGCTCCGGCACCCGCAGCTGACCGGATTCTCGATCTGGGCGGTAGGGCACCTGCTGGTGAACGGCGACACGCCGTCGTTCGTGCTGTTCGGCGGGCTCCTGATCTGGGCGCTGGCCGAAATCGTGGTGATCAACGCACAGGATGGCCCCTGGGTGCCGCCCGATCGCGCGCCCGTCCGAAAGGAGATCACCTATCTCGTGGTGACCGCCGTGATCGTGGCGGTCATCATGGTGATCCATAACTGGCTGGGCGTGCCGCCTTGGGGATGATGCGATGAAAGCCTACCGCTTCCTGACCGCCGACGACACGTCGGCCTTCTGCCACAAGGTGACCGAGGCGCTGTCCAAGGGCTGGGACCTGCACGGCTCGCCCACCTATGCCTTCGACGCCGCCAACGGCGTGATGCGCTGCGGGCAGGCGGTGACCAAGGACGTCCCCGGCACCGACTATTCCCCCGACATCAAGCTGGGCCAGCTGTGACCAAGACCAACCCCGGCCGCTTCTTCGAGGATTACCGCCTGGGCGATACCATCGTCCACGCCGTGCCGCGCACCCTGAAGATGGGCGAACGCGCGCTCTACTTCCTGCTCTACCCCGCCCGGCACGCGCTGCATTCGTCCGACGAATTCGCCAGGTCCTGCGGCTTGCCGTCCAGCCCCTTCGACGACCTGATCCCGTTCCACACGGTGTTCGGCAAGACCGTGCCCGACGTGTCCCTGAACGCGGTGGCGAATCTTGGATATGCCGAGGGGCGGTTCCTGGAACCCGTCTGGCCCGGCGACACGCTGACCGCGACCTCCGACGTGATCGGCCTGCGCGAGAACTCGAACGGCACGAGCGGGGTCGTCTGGGTCCGCACGACGGGGCGCAACCAGCATGGCGAGGCGGTGCTGGACTATGTCCGCTGGGTCATGGTCCGCAAACGCGACGCGGCCAGCCCCGCCCCCGCACCCGTCGTGCCGACCCTGTCGCCTGTCGTCGCGCCGACGGATCTGGTGATCCCGCGGGGCCTGAATTTCACCCGCTACGACTTTGCACTGGCGGGCGAGCGGCACCGCTGGGGCGACTATACCGTGGGCGAGGTGATCGACCACGTCGACGGCGTGACGGTGGACGACGCCGAACACATGCTCGCCACCCGCCTGTGGCAGAACACCGCCAAGGTGCATTTCGACGTGACCCAGCGCCCCGACGGCAAGCGGCTGGTCTATGGCGGCCATGTCCTCAGCCTTGCCCGCGCCCTGTCCTTCAATGGCCTTGCCAACGCGCAACTGATCGCCGCGATCAATGGCGGCACCCACGCCAACCCGTGCTTCGCCGGCGACACCGTGCGCGCCTGGTCCCAAGTGCTGGACCGGGCCGAGACCCCCGCCCCCGGTGTCGGCGCGCTGCACCTGCGGCTGGTGGCGACGAAGGGCGCGGCGGGCGACCTGAGGGGGCCGGACGGCAAGTACCTGCCCGACGTGCTGCTCGACCTCGACTACTGGGCGCTGGTCCCGGTCTGACCCCGACGGATGGGCCAGCGCGGCACCCGCCCGTGATCACGCGCGCAAAATTCGTGATCACGTCCCGCATATTTCTGCACTGCCGCGCGGTTTTGGCGCGGGCGTTTGCGCCACCATGCCGTGACATGCCCGCAAAAGCCGCTAAACGTGGCGCCACAAACCGGCGCCGCAGCAGGAATACGCCATGGCCGACGTGAACCGGGGCAATCGCCCGCTGTCCCCCCACCTGTCGATCTACCGACCGCAGATCCAGATGGTGTCCTCGATCCTGACGCGGATCACCGGCAACGCACTGATCGTGGCCTCGGTGCTGGTCGTCTGGTGGCTGCTGGCTGCTGCAACCTCGCCCGGATACTTCGCGCTGGCCGACGGGGTGCTGACCTCGTGGTTCGGCGACCTCGTGCTGACCCTGTCGGTCTGGGCGCTGTGGTATCACTTCGTGGCGGGCTTGCGGCACCTCTACTGGGACACGGGCCGCGGCTTCGACCTGCCCACCGCCGAAAGGCTCGGCTGGGCCTGTGTCGGCGGGTCGGTCCTGCTGACGCTTCTCACCGTGGCACTGGTCTAGGGGGACACGATGGCATTCCTGACCGACCGCAAGCGCGCGCAGGGCCTCGGCTCCGCCAAGGAGGGCACGCATCACTTCTGGTCGATGACCGTGTCCTCGATCGCGCTGGCGATCCTGATCCCGGTCTTCGTCTTCACCATCGGCCCGATGATCGGCCAGCCCCACGCCGATGTGGTGGCCTATCTGTCGCGCCCCTTCCCGGCCATCGTGGCCGGTCTGACAATCGTAGTCGGGATGCTCCACTTCAAGAACGGCGCGACCGTGATGATCGAGGACTACTCGCGCGACCTGACGCGCAAGGTCCTGATCGTGGGGGTCACGCTCCTGTCCTATGCGGTGGCCGCGACCGGTCTGTTCGCGCTTGCGCGCCTCGCGCTCTGATCTCGGGAAATGACGATGACGGCTTATCCGTACGAGAAGCATGTCTATGACGTGGTGGTGGTGGGCGCGGGCGGGTCGGGCCTGCGCGCGACGCTGGGCATGGCCGAACAGGGCCTGCGCACCGCCTGCATCACCAAGGTCTTCCCGACCCGCAGCCACACCGTGGCAGCCCAGGGCGGCATCGCGGCATCGCTTGGCAACATGGGCCCCGACAGCTGGCAGTGGCACATGTACGACACGGTGAAGGGGTCGGACTGGCTGGGCGACGCCGACGCGATGGAATACCTGGCGCGCGAAGCCCCCAAGGCGGTCTATGAACTCGAACACTACGGCGTGCCCTTCAGCCGGACCGAGGACGGGCGCATCTACCAGCGCCCCTTCGGCGGCCACACGACCGAGTACGGCGAAGGCCCGCCGGTCCAGCGGACATGCGCCGCCGCTGACCGCACCGGTCACGCGATCCTGCACACGCTGTACGGGCAATCTCTGAAGAACAACGCCGAATTCTACATCGAATACTTCGCCATCGACCTGATCATGTCGGACGACGGCCAGTGCCAGGGCGTGCTGGCGTGGAAACTCGACGACGGCACGCTGCATGTCTTTGCCGCCAAGATGACCGTGCTGGCGACGGGGGGCTACGGCCGCGCGTACTTCAGCGCGACCTCCGCCCATACCTGCACGGGTGACGGCGGCGGCATGGTCGCGCGGCAGGGTCTGCCCCTGCAGGACATGGAATTCGTCCAGTTCCACCCCACCGGCATCTACGGCTCGGGCTGCCTGATCACCGAAGGCGCGCGGGGCGAGGGCGGCTATCTGACGAACTCGGAAGGCGAGCGGTTCATGGAACGCTACGCCCCCACCTACAAGGACCTCGCCAGCCGCGACGTGGTCAGCCGCTGCATGACCATCGAGATCCGCGAAGGCCGCGGCGTGGGCAAGGGCAAGGACCACATCTACCTGAACCTGAACCACCTGCCCAAGGCGGCGCTGCACGAACGCCTGCCCGGCATCAGCGAATCCGCCCGCATCTTTGCCGGCGTGGACGTGACGAAGCAGCCGATCCCGGTGCTGCCGACCGTCCACTACAACATGGGGGGCATCCCCACGAACTACTGGGGCGAGGTGCTGAACCCCGCCGACAGCGACCCCGACCGCGTCCTGCCCGGCCTGATGGCGGTGGGCGAGGCCGGCTGCGCGTCGGTCCACGGCGCGAACCGTCTGGGGTCCAATTCCCTGATCGACCTTGTCGTCTTCGGCCGCGCCGCCGCGATCCGCGCGGCGCAGGTGGTGGATCCGGCGTCCGCCACCCCCGACCCGAACAAGACCAGCATCGACCGCGGCCTTGCCCGCTTCGACGCCCTGCGCCACGCGAACGGGTCCACCCCCACGGCGGAACTGCGCGACAAGATGCAGCGCGCCATGCAGGACGACGCGGCGGTCTTCCGCACCAGCAAGACGCTCGCCGAGGGCGTGGACAAGATGACCGCCGTCGCCCGCGGCATGGACGATGTCCGCGTGACCGACCGTTCCCTGATCTGGAACTCCGACCTGATGGAGACGCTGGAACTGGCGAACCTGATGCCGAACGCGCTGACGACCGTTGTCAGCGCCGAAGCCCGCAAGGAAAGCCGCGGCGCCCATGCGCACGAGGATTTCCCCAACCGCGACGACGCCAACTGGCGCAAGCACACGCTGTCGTGGGTGGATGGCGCCTCGGTGCGGCTGGGCTACCGCCCGGTCCACACCGAACCGCTGACCAGGGAAGAGGACGGCGGCATCAACCTCAAGAAGATCGCGCCCAAGGCGCGCGTCTACTGATGCGCGCGGCTGCGGCCCTTCTGCTGGTCGCGGCGGCCTCCGTCGCCGCCTGCGGGCCCATTGACCCCGGGGTCGCCGCCGACCAGTGCGAGGAACGCGCCCGCCAGGCCGACGGTCCGTTCGGCGAGGTCCAGCTGGGCACCTTGCGCGGCCGGGCCGCGGGATCGATCGAGGTCGGCATCACCTCGGACTACCTGTCGGGCCGCGACCCGTACGAGGTCTATGACACCTGCGTGCGCGCAAAGACCGGGCAAGGTCCGGTCCGGCCACCGATTCTTCCGCGTTAGGCCACACAGCCGACATACGAATCTTTGAACCCTGCCCGGGTGGAGTTAATCTTTCGCCCGGGTGCAGGGGTGAACGTGATGTGTTTAGGTGGTACCGGGCCGGTTCGGCCCGGCCCGCGCGCATGGCGGCGGGCATGATGGGGCAGTTCCTCAGCTACCGGGGCATGCGCCGGGCGGGAGGACAGGTGCTGCGTGAAGCTGGCCTTTACCCCCGACTGATGGTGCCGCCGACCGGCAGCCCGCGGGTCGCCTTCCTGCCGGGCGAGGGTCGTGTCTGGTCCAGCCTGCTTCGGGCCTACAACGTGGCAGACGCACTCGAGCAGTCGGGATGGTCGACCCTGGTCGTCCCCCCGCAATTGGGTCTGTCCCAACGGCGACGGATCCTGCGGATGTTCGGACCCGACGTGGTCGTGGTCCAGCAGTGCCGTCATCCGCTGAACCGGATCGAGTATCTGCGTGAATGGCGCCTGGTGCTCGATATCGACGATGCCGACTTCCTGTCGCCGGAACTGGACGCTGCCCTGTCCGACGTCGCGCGTCATGCCGACGGGGTGATCTGCGGCAGCCGATACGTCCGCGACTGGGCCAAGGCGCACAACCCCAACAGTACCGTGATCTGGACCGGCGGACCGGTGACGGAAAAGCCCTCGCCCGCGCAACGGGACCGGGGCCCCATCGTGACCTGGGCGCAGTCGCGGCCCCTGCAGTACCCGTCCGAGTTCGCCTTTGCCGAACGCGTGATGCTCGACGTCGCCAGGCACCGTCCGGACGTCAGCTATCGGCTGTATGGCTGGGACATGGCCACCGACCATCCGGCACTGGACCGCCTGCGCGCGGCAGGCGTCACCGTCGAACTGCGCCCGTTCCTGGCCTACGACAACTTTCTCCTGTCGTTGCAGGACTGTGCGGTCGGTCTGTGCCCCTACATCCCCGAAGGCTTTGTCCTGGGCAAATCGTTCGGCAAGATCATCGGCTACCTCGATGCACGGGTCCCGGTGATCTGCAGCGACGTCGGCGATCATTCCCAGTTCTTCTCCACGGGGACCGGGATCGTCAGCAACGACCCCGCAGTCTGGGTCGACGCCGTGGTGCGGCTTCTGGACGATCCCGACTGGCGACAGGCAGTCGCCGACGGCGCCCATGCGCAGTATCTGGGCCAATTGTCCCTTAGCGCGATGGCCGCCCGGGTGGACGGCTTCCTGCGCCCGATCGCAGCGCGAACCCCGGCCGCGCGCACGGGCTCGCCGAAGCCGGCCGCGACCCCGTGACACGCGGGACTTCCCCTGATGATCCGCTATGTGGGTCGCGGCGCGCTGCCTGACCCGAAGAAGGCTTGATTATGGTCCAACTGACGCTTCCCAAGAACTCGCGCATGACGGCGGGCAAGTCCTGGCCGCGGCCGCAGGGTGCCAACCGCCTGAAGAAGTTCCAGATCTACCGCTACGACCCCGACACGGGCGACAACCCGCGCGTCGATACCTACTGGGTGGACCTCGATACCTGCGGGCCGATGGTCCTGGACGCGCTCATCAAGATCAAGAACGAGATCGACCCCACGCTGACCTTCCGCCGGTCCTGCCGCGAGGGCATCTGCGGGTCGTGCGCCATGAACATCGACGGGGCCAACACGCTCGCCTGCATCAAGGGCATGGACGAGATCAAGGGCGACGTGAAGATCTATCCCCTGCCGCACATGCCGGTGATCAAGGACCTGATCCCCGACCTGACCCACTTCTACGCCCAGCACGCCAGCATCATGCCCTGGCTGGAAACCAAGACGAACCGCCCGCAGAAGGAATGGCGCCAGTCGATCGAGGACCGCAAGAAGCTCGACGGCCTGTACGAATGCGTGATGTGCGCGTCCTGCTCGACCTCGTGCCCCAGCTACTGGTGGAACGGCGACCGCTACCTCGGCCCGGCGGCACTCCTGCATGCCTACCGCTGGATCATCGACTCGCGCGATGAGGCGACCGGCGAGCGTCTGGATGCGCTGGAAGACCCCTTCAAGCTGTACCGCTGCCACACGATCATGAACTGCGCCAAGACCTGCCCCAAGGGGCTGAACCCGGCCAAGGCGATTGCCGAGATCAAGAAGATGATGGTCGAGCGCGTCGTCTGAGCCTTCCCGGCGGGGAAGGCTTGGAGGCGGGTACCGGAATCGAACCGGTCTTCACGGATTTGCAATCCGCTGCGTAACCTCTCCGCCAACCCGCCCGGAGCCGGGCCTGATTACCGCCGGGCGCGGCCTGCCGCAAGGGGCGTCCGCCCCGGCACACAGGGGGATACGCATGGACCGGACACCACCGCAGGTCGTCGCCGTGGCATGCGCCCCCTCGCACGGGTTCTCCAAGGGCACCGTGCCGTCGATCGACCTCCTGCCCGGTCTGGGCGTCGCGGGGGATGCCCATGCCGGGGTGACGGTTCGCCACCGCTCGCGCGTCGCCGTCGATCCGTCCCAGCCGAACCTGCGGCAGGTCCACCTGATCGCGGCAGAACTCCTTGACGAACTCGCGGCCGCCGGTTTCGCCATCGCGCCCGGCGCCCTGGGCGAAAACGTGACCACCCACGGCATCGACCTTCTGGCCCTGCCGCGCGGAACGCGGCTGTCCTTCGCCAGCGGGGCCGCCGTCACCTTCACCGGGTTGCGCAACCCCTGCGCCCAGATCGAGTCGTTCCGGCCGGGGCTGCTGGCCCGGGTCCTCTTGCGCACGGACGCAGGGCTGGTGCGGCGCGCGGGCATCATGGCGGTCGTGGCCGCGGGCGGACCGATCCGTCCCGGCGACCCCATCGCGGTGCACCTTCCCCCCGGTCCGCATCTGCCCCTCGAACGGGTCTGATCCGGCCGCGTCGGCCCGGTCCGATCCGCCGCGCCCTTTTGCGCTTGACCATGGGGGGGCACGCGGATAACGACGCGCCCGATGAAGGGTGCCGCCCATGCAGCACCGTTCGGGCCCGTAGCTCAGTTGGTTAGAGCGGCTGACTTTTAATCAGTAGGTCCCCGGTTCGAGTCCGGGCGGGCTCACCACTCTCCAGTCCCCGGGTCGGCGTCGACATCTGTCGGCTGGGCGCCGCCCGCGGAGGGGTGGCCAAGCAAGGAGCCGATCAGGGGATTCGGGAACCTCCGCTCGCGCGTCACGGCAAGGAATGTCTCGGTGATCGGGTCCAGCTGTGCGGCCTCGGCCAGCACGCCCGCTGCCAGTTCGTCCTGCACCACGATGGGCGGAATGACCGCCAGCCCCGCATCCTCGCGCGCAAGAAGCCGCAGCATCGCCATGTCGTCGGCTTCCGCCGCGACGACGGGCACCACGCCCAGACGGCTGACCAGCGCATCGAACCCTTCGCGCAGGGCCGTCTCGGGCGTGGGCAGCACCACGGGTTCGCTTGCCAGCAGATCGGCCAGCGACCGGCCGGGGCGTGCGATGCGGGCCGGCGTGCCGATCAGGCTGACCGGCTGTTCCGACAGCCGGTGCACCAGCCACGGACTGGCCGCGTCGCGCGGGGGGGCGAGGTTCGTCAGCATCACATCCAGCGCATGCGCCTCGAGCCCGCGCATCAGTTCGCCCTGCGATCCCGACCGCAGCACCACCTCGACATCCGACCGGCCGATCAGCGGACGCAGGAACTGCATCTGCAGGTTCCGCGACAGCGTCGCCAGCGCACCGACCCGCAGCACCAGCCGCCCGCGCCCGGTGCCGCGCAGGGTCTGGGTCAGGTCGTCGGCGGTGCGAAAGATCGCCTCGGCATGGTCCAGCGCGATCCGGCCCGCCTCGGTCAGGTGCAGCGCCCGGCCGCGCCGCTCGAACAGGTCATGGCCCAGCGACTGCTCCAGCTGGCGGATCTGCGTGGACAGCGCCGACTGCGACAGGTTCAGCCGCCGAGCCGCGGCCGTCAGCGACGGTTCCACGGCAACCGCCCGGAACAGGCGCAGGTGATGCAGGTTCAGGGCGGCCATCGTTCCATTTCGTGGATGCTTCAGGCAGAAACTATGTATTTTATCTCGATCTGACCAGTGGCTATAGCCTCGGGCACCCTGAAACCGAGGAGAGGCCCCGATGGACGTCCTGCCTGTCACCCTGCCGACGGCCCCGATGATCGCCCCGGCGGTCCTGCTGGCTGCCGCCCTGTTCGCGGCGACGCGCCCCGGCCGCCGTCCGGGCGCCGTCCCGCAACTGGCCGAAGGCGCCGCCCTGGCCGCACTGGGGCTGGCCGCCATCGGGGTGGTCGGGCTTCTGACGGCGGGCGCGGTCACGGTGTCGGCCGGATCGGGCCCCGCGCTTCTGGCGCTGCGGCTGGATGCCATCGCCGCGACGATGGCCCTGCTCGTGGCCTTCGTCGGCTGGGTGGTGGTGCGCTATTCCCGCCGCTACCTGGACGGCGAGGCGCGCGAAGGGCGGTTCCATGCGCTCATGCTCGGCACGCTGGCGGCGGTGATGGTGCTGGTGCAGGCGGGCAGCCTGGCCGTGCTGGTGGCGGCCCTTGTCGCGGTCGGCGCGGGGCTGCGGCAGCTTCTGCTGTTCTATCCCGAACGCCCCGCGGCGCGGCGTGCGGCGGCCAAGTTCACGCTGGTCTGGGGCGCGGGCAGCCTGTCCGTGGCGGGCGCGGCCGCCCTGTTCTGGGCCGCCTTCGGCACGGCCGACCTTGCCGCGATCTCGACCGCGGCGGGCGATGGCCTGACCCCGGCCGCACAAGGCGCCGTGGCGCTTCTGGTGCTGGCGGCGGCGCTCAAGACCGCGGCCTTCCCGCTGCACGGCTGGCTGACCGAGGTGATGGAGGCGCCGACCCCCGTCTCGGCCCTGCTGCACGCGGGCATCGTGAACGCGGGCGGGTTCCTGCTGATCCGCATGGCCGAGGTGGTGCAGGCCAGCCCCGGCGCCATGGCCGCGCTGGTGATGATCGGCGGCCTGACCGCCCTGTTCGGTGCGGTCGTCATGCTGACCCAGCCGGCGGTCAAGACGGCGCTAGCCTGGTCCACCGTGGCGCAGATGGGCTTCATGCTGCTGCAATGCGGACTGGGTCTGTGGGCGCTGGCGCTGCTGCACATCGTGGCGCATTCGATGTACAAGGCGCATGCCTTTCTCGCCTCGGGCGGGGCGGTGGCAGCGGTCGACGCGGCGCGGCGCCCCGGTCCCGTGGCGGTGCCGGGCCTGGGCGCCGTGGCCCGCGCCTTCCTGATCGCGCTGGTCCTGTACGCGGCCGTGGCCGCCGGGTTCACCGCACTGGCGGGCGAGAAGTCGCCGCAGGCGCTGGCGCTCGGCGCGCTCCTGGTGTTCGGCGTGGCCTACCTGGTCGCGCAGGGCCTGGCCGATGCCGCCCCCGCGGCGCTGACGCAACGCACCGCGGCCGCGTCGGTCGCGGCGGCGGTCGCCTACTTCGCGTTCCACCAGATCGCGGGCGTCGTCTGGGGCGCTGCCCTGCCCGCCGTCCCGCAGGCCGGTGCGCTGGAATGGGCGCTGATCGTGCTGGCGATCCTGTCCTTCGGGCTTGTCGCCATCGCGCAGGCGCTGTTCCCGCTCTGGGCGCATCACCCGGCGGCAGCCGGCCTGCGGGTCCACCTGTCCAACGGGCTGTACCTGAACGCGACCCTTGACCGGCTGATCGGCGGCTTCCGGGCCGTCCGCAAGTCCTGACCCCATCCGAGCGGAGTATTCCCCATGCTGCACGCATCGATCGACATCGCCCCCGCCCGGACCGCCGCCCTGCTCAAGGCGGCCGAGGCCGCGGCCCGCGCCATCCCGCCCGCCTTTCCGCTGTCGGCGACCGTGGCGGTCAACCCCTTCCTCGGCCAGACGACCGAGGATCTGGCCACCGCCGCGGCCCGGCTCGCCCGGGTGGCAGGCGTCCCCCTGACCCGGCCCCGGTCACAGGTCGCCGCCGATGTCGCCGCGGGCCGGATCACCGATGACGACCTGGCTGCCGCGCTGGTCGCCTGTCCGTCCGCGCTGAAGCCCCGCGATCTGGTGCTGCTCAAGGCGAGACTGACCGCCGACGCGCCCGCCCCCGCGGCACTGCCGACGCTCGCGCACCTGGCCCTCGCGCAGACGGGCACCGACTGGCCCGCCGTCATCGCGCGTGCCGTCGGTCTGTGGGCGGCGGGCCATTTCGACCGCGGGCAGGCCCTGTGGTCGCCCGCGCCGGGCCAGTCCGCCTATGCCGCCTGGCGGGCCTGGGCGACCCACGACCTGACGCCGGAAATCGCGGGCCTCGCCGGCTTCTGCGCCCATATCGCCGCGTCGCCCGACACGCCGGAACGCGCGATCCTGCGCGCCGCCGACCGGCTGGGCCTGACCGATGCCGCCGCGCCGACCGCGTTCCACCGGCTGCTCGCCGACCTGGGTGGCTGGGCGCAGCACGCGCGCTGGCTGTTGTGGGACGCGGAACTGGCGGGCAGCACCGATGCCACCGTCACCGATCTTCTGGCGATCCGCCTGGTGTGGGAGGAAGCGCTGCTGGCGCACCTGCCCGCACTGGCCGGACCCTGGGCGCAGACGGTCGCCGCCCACGCCGCCCCCGTTGCGCCCTCGGCCGATCAGGTGCTGGACGCGATCCTGCAAGAGGCGGCCGAGCGCGCCCACCAGCGGCAGCTTGACACGATGCTCGCAGGCCCCCGTGCCGACACCGGCCGGCCCGCTCTGCAGGCCGCCTTCTGCATCGACGTGCG
>DBBA01000199.1:15652-15788 GCA_002291955.1 Rhodobacteraceae bacterium UBA996
CTGGGCTTTGCCGGCTTCTTCGGCCTGCCGCTTGCCCATACCCCCGCGGGCACCGACCAGGCGGCCGCGCATCTGCCGGTCCTTCTGACCCCCGGCCTGACCGCCACCAGCCACGCCGCCCCGGCGGTCGAGGCCG
>DBBA01000027.1 GCA_002291955.1 Rhodobacteraceae bacterium UBA996
CGAGCTGGTCGTGACCGTGGTGAGTTCCGCGGCGCGGTTCGCAACGGCAAAGGCTGCCGCTGCGGCGGTCTCCTCGGCGCTGCAGGCACCCGGGCTGACCCTGGTGAACGGACGGCTGATGGACCTGCGGTTCCTGTCGGCGCGGGCGCGCCGGGTGCGCGATGGCGATGTCCGCCGGATCGACCTGCGGTTCCGGGCACGGATCGACACAAACTGAAGATGCAAGGAGAGCCGAAATGGCGGCACAGAACGGCAAGGACCTGCTATTGAAGATCGACCTGACCGGGGCCGGCCAGTTCGAGACCGTGGCGGGTCTTCGCGCCACGCGCCTGAGCTTCAATGCCGGGACCGTGGACATCACCAGTCTCGAGAGCGCGGGCGGCTGGCGCGAGCTTCTGGGGGGCGCTGGCGTGCGGTCGGCGACCGTGGCGGGATCGGGGGTGTTCCGGGACGAAAGCTCTGACGCGCGGGCGCGGCAGATCTTCTTCGATGGCGGGACGCCCGTCTGGCAAGTGATCGTGCCCGACTTTGGCATCGTCGAGGGGCCGTTCCTGATGACGGGACTGGAGTACGCGGGGAGCTTCAACGGTGAGGCGACCTATGAGGTCTCGCTCGCGTCGGCAGGCGCGCTGACCTTCACGGCGCTGTGACAGGATGGAGAACCCCTGGGCTGGCGAAGTGACGTTGGTCGTCGACGGCACACCGCGGGTGCTGAAGCTGACACTGGGTGCGCTGGCGGAGCTGGAAGCGTCCATGGACACGGACAGTCTGTTGGCGCTGGCAGAGCGGTTCGAATCCGGGCGCTATTCGACCCGGGACGTGCTGTCGCTGGTTGTGGCCGGGTTGCGCGGAGGCGGCTGGCGGGGTCAGGCCGCCGATCTGTTGAGTGTCGAGATCGCCGGGGGGCCGGTCGCCGCGGCGCGGGCGGCCGGACTGCTGCTGGTGCGCGCGTTCCATGTTCCCGAGGTGGGCCGGTGAGTGCCCGGCTGGACTGGCCCGGTCTGATGCGGGCCGGGATCGCAGGTTTGCGGCTGCGACCCGCAGAGTTCTGGGCGCTGACGCCGGGCGAACTGGCGCTGATGCTGGGCATCAGCCCGGACGGCGCGCGCGGCCTGACGCGGTCGCGGCTGGAGGCGCTGGTGCGCGCGTTCCCGGACAGGGAAAGGGAGACGTCGGATGCAGGACAGTGACGGGTTGGGCGGGTTCGAGGATCAGGTGGGCGCCCTGGAACAGTCGTTGGGCGGTGCCGGGGCGATGGCCGCTGCCTTTGATGCCGAACTGGCGCGGATGCAGGCAACCTTTGTCGGCACGGGGCGCGAGGTGAGCAGCATGTCTGCGTCGATCTCGCGCGGGCTCAGGGGGGCATTCGAGGGGGTGGTCTTCGATGGCATGAAACTGTCGGACGCGCTGCGCGGGGTCGCCCGCTCGATGTCCGAGGCGGCATACACCGCGGCGGTCCGGCCTGTGTTCAACCACTTCGGCGGGATCTTTGCAGGCGGTATCGAAGGCCTGGTCCAGGGGGCCATGGGGTTTTCCGATGGCGGGGCCTTTGCCCAGGGGCGGGTGATGCCCTTTGCCAAGGGCGGCGTGGTGACCGCGCCCACCACGTTTCCGATGCGTGGGGCGACCGGGCTGATGGGCGAGGCCGGGCCCGAGGCGATCCTGCCCCTGTCGCGCGGCGCGGACGGATCCCTTGGGGTGCGCGCGCCCGGAGGGGGCGGGCGGCCCGTGTCGGTGGTCATGAACATCTCGACCCCGGACGTTCAGGGGTTCCAGCGGTCCCAGACGCAGATCGCGGCCGAGGTTGGCCGCGCGCTGTCCCGCGGCCAGCGCAATCGGTGAGGCAAGGCATGGCGTTTCATGAAGTGCGGTTCCCGGCGAACCTGAGTCTGGGGTCGGTCGGTGGTCCTGAACGGCGCACCGAGATCGTGACGCTCGCCAACGGGTTCGAGGAGCGCAACACGCCGTGGGCCCAGTCGCGGCGGCGCTATGACGCGGGACTGGGGATGCGCTCGCTGGACGATCTGGAGACGTTGATCGCGTTCTTCGAGGCACGCCAGGGTCAGATGCATGCGTTCCGCTGGAAGGACTGGACCGACTACAAGTCCTGTCCTGCTTCGCGCGCGGTCGCGTCACTCGATCAGCCGATCGGGACGGGAGACGGGACGACACGGACGTTTCAGCTGGCGAAGACCTATCGGTCGGACGTGCAAACCTATGTGCGTCCGATCGTCAAGCCGGTCGGGGGGGCGATCCGGGTCGCGGTCCAGGGGACACCGCTGATCGAGGCTGTGGGCTTCGCAGTCGACACCGCGACCGGGCTGGTCACGTTGACCGATGCGCCCGGCGTCGGCGTCCAGGTGACGGCCGGCTTCGAGTTCGATGTGCCAGTGCGGTTCGATACGGACCGGCTGTCCCTGTCGATGGCAAGCTTCCAGGCTGGCGACGTCCCGAGTGTTCCAGTCATCGAGGTGCGGACATGAGCGGCGACAGGCAGCGCCTGCGGGCGCACCTTGCAACGGGAGACACGTCGGTCTGCCGCTGCTGGCAGGTGGTTCGCGCGGATGGCGTGTCGCTCGGCTTCACGGACCATGACCGCGACCTGACCTTTGATGGTGTCGCGTTCCGGGCCGGGAGCGGATTGTCCGGGCGGGTCCTGCAAAAGGCGACAGGCCTGTCGGTCGACAACTCGGCTGCGATGGGCACGCTGTCCAGCCCCGGGATCCGCGCCGAAGATGTCGAGGCGGGGCGCTTCGATGGCGCCGTGGTCACGATCTGGAAGGTCAACTGGGCCGACCCCGAAGCACGCGAGGTCGAGTTCCGGGGAACGCTTGGCGAGATCACGCGATCCGGCATCGAGTTCGAGGCCGAGTTGCGTGGTCTGACCGAGGCGTTGAACCGGACCGACGGGCGGGTGTTCCAGCGGCAGTGCACCGCTTCGCTGGGAGACCGGAAGTGCGGGGTCGACATGAGTCGGCCCGAATACCGGTGGGAAACGGAGGTGCTGGCCTGGGGTCCAGCATCCGAGATGCTGCTGGCGGCTGCTCCGACCTATCCGGACCGATGGTTCGCCGGCGGGTCGGTCGAGGTGCAGTCGGGCGACGCTGCGGGCCTTGCCGCCAACATCAAGCAGGATGTCTCGAACGTCGAGGGACGCCGCATTGTCCTTTGGGAGGCGATCCGGGCGCGCATCCGCCCGGGTGACCTGGTGGCCGTGGTTGCAGGCTGTGACCGGGCGCCGGAGACCTGCCGGGCAAAGTTTAATAATTTCATAAACTTCCGTGGCTTCCCTCATGTTCCGGGCGACGATTGGGTGATGAGCTATCCCGCACGTGCGCAGCGTCGGGATGGCGGGAGCCGGTCGTCATGAGTGTGGACCGGACGACAATCGTGTCCGCGACGCGCGAGTGGATCGGGACGCCCTATGTGCATCAGGCGTCACTGATGGGCGTCGGGTGCGACTGCCTTGGCCTGGTGCGTGGCGTGTTCCGGCAGCTCTACGGGCATGAACCGGAGGATGTGCCGCCCTACACGCCCGACTGGTCCGAGGCATCGGGAGACGAGCGGCTTTGGGCTGCGGCCCGGCGCCATCTGGCGGAAGTGCCCGTTGGCCGTGCGCAGGCCGGTGATGTCGCCTTGATGCGCATGCGTGCGGGCATGGTCGCGAAGCATCTCGGGATCATCGCGCAGGACGCTACAGGCCCGACCATCATCCACGCCTACTCTCGTCTCGGCGTGGTCGAAAGCCCTCTGACTCAGCCTTGGTCGAGACTGATCGTGGCGGCGTTTGCATTTCCCGGGAGCACTGACTGATGGCCACGATCGTCCTGTCGGCAGCCGGTGCCGCGATCGGTTCGTCGCTTGGCGGCGGCATCCTCGGTCTGTCCTCGGCCGTGATCGGGCGGGCCGTCGGGGCCACCCTTGGGCGAGCAATCGACCAACGTCTTCTTGGCGCGGGATCTGAGCCGGTCGAAACGGGCAAGGTCGACCGGTTCCGGGTCATGGGGGCAAGCGAAGGGCAGGCGGTGGCCCGGGTCTATGGTCGCGCACGTGTTGCGGGACACGTGATCTGGGCATCGAATTTCCTTGAGCGCGTGACGACCTCGGGTGGGTCGGGCAAGGGTGCGGCGCCATCGGCGCCGAAGGTGCGTACCTCGTCCTATTCAGTCAGCCTCGCGCTGGCGGTGTGCGAGGGCGAAATCTCGGGCATCGGACGGATCTGGGCCGATGGCATGGAGGTCGGGCACGATGCGATGAACATGCGGGTCTATCCGGGCGACGAGACGCAACTTCCGGACCCGCTGATCGCCGCGACGGAAGGGACTGCACATGCGCCATCCTACCGTGGGACCGCATATGTCATGATCGAGGACCTTGAGCTTGGACCATTCGGGAACCGGGTTCCCCAATTCAGCTTCGAAGTTCATCGCCCGGAGGCGCCTTCGGCGGAGACCTCTGCGCTGGAGGTGTCCCGAGGCACCCGCGCAGTCGCCCTGATCCCGGGAACCGGGGAGTATGCGCTGGCAACGACCGCCGTCTATGCCGATGTCGGAAACGGCGGGCAGCGGGCGGCGAACGTGAACTCGCTGTGGGGCCGCACCGACATGCTGGCGTCCATGGCGGCACTGGAGCGCGAGCTTCCCGCCTGCGAGGCGGTTTCGCTGGTCGTGTCGTGGTTCGGTGATGATCTGCGCTGCGGCGTTTGCGAGATCCGGCCCAAGGTGGAACAGGACGGCCCCGAGTTTGCCTCGATGGACTGGCGCGTCTCTGGTCTGACGCGGACCGAGGCGCGGGTCATTCCCCGGATCGAGGGACGTCCTGTCTATGGTGGAACCCCAACCGACCGGTCGGTGATCGAAGCCATCCAGGCGCTCCGGGCCAGTGGCAAGGCCGTCATGTTCTATCCGTTCGTCTTGATGGACCAACTGGCAGGGAACGGCCGCTCTGATCCGTGGACCGGAGCACCCGATCAGCCGCCGCTGCCGTGGCGCGGTCGCATCACGACATCGGTCGGGCCGGGGCGTCCCGGGACCACCGACAAGACGCCGGCGGCCGCAGCCGAAGTGGCGGCGTTCTTCGGGGCGACGCAGGTCGGGGACCTGTCGTGGAACGGGTCGAGGATACTGGCAAGCGGATCGGCCGACTGGCGGTATCGGCGTTTCATCCTGCATTGTGCCTGGCTGTGTGCGGCCGCAGGGGGCGTCGATGCCTTCTGCATCGGGTCCGAGATGCGGGGTCTGACGCAGATCCGGAGTGCCGCCACAACCTATCCCGCAGTCGCCGCGTTCCGCACGCTTCTTGCCGATGTGCGTGCGATCCTCGGGTCCGGCACGAAGCTGTCCTATGCCGCCGACTGGTCCGAATACTTCGGGCATCGCCCCGAGGACGGGTCTGGGGACGTGTTCTTCCACCTTGATCCGCTCTGGTCCGATGCGAACACCGATTTCGTCGGCATCGACAACTACATGCCGCTGTCGGATTGGCGCGACGGGGAAGAGCATGCCGATGCAGGGTTCGGATCCATCTACAGCCAGGGGTACCTGAGAAACAATGTGGCCGGCGGCGAAGGCTATGACTGGTACTACCACGCGCCGGAAGCCGCGGCAGTCCAGAACCGGACGCCGATCACGGACGGTGCGTATGGCGAGCCCTGGGTGTTCCGCTACAAGGACATCCGTTCCTGGTGGTCGAACACGCACCATGACCGACCAAGCGGTGTCCGTACGGCGAACCCCACGTCGTGGGTGCCCGGATCGAAACCAGTCTGGTTCACCGAGTATGGCTGCCCGGCCGTCGACAAGGGGACAAACGAGCCCAACAAGTTCGTGGATCCGAAGTCGTCGGAGTCGTTCCTGCCCAAGTACTCGAACGGGCGCCGGGATGACCTGATCCAGCGCAGCTACCTCGAGGCGGTCCGGGCACACTGGTCCGATACGCAGAACAATCCGGTTTCGGCCTTGTATGGCGGCCCGATGGTGGACCTTTCTCGGGCCTTTGTCTGGGCCTTTGATGCTCGTCCCTTCCCGGCGTTTCCGACTGTCCGTGGCCTTTGGAGCGATGGAGAGAACTATGGGCGCGGCCACTGGCTGAACGGTCGGACGACGGCGCGTTCCCTGTCCGGGGTCGTGTCCGAAATCTGCGGGGATGCCGGGCTGCACGACGTCGATGTTTCGCGCCTGCACGGCGTGGTGAAGGGGTATGTCCTTTCGGACATCGGAAGCGCGCGGGCCGCCTTGCAGCCGTTGATGCAAGTCTACGGATTCGATGCCAGCGAACGGAACGGAACGCTTGTGTTCCGCTCGAGGTCCGCGTGGCGCGACGCTCCTGTCGAAGCCGGTTGGGTGACTGCGGCCGATCGAGTGTCGGGCGACATCGTGGTCGAGCGTGCGCCGTCTTCGGAACTGCCGTCGCGCGTGCGTGCGACCTTTGTCGAGGCTGAAGGCGCCTATGCAACACGCGCCGTCGAAGCCACCGATCCCGTGAAGGCACTGGCATCCGCCTCGCAGGTGCCGCTGTCGTTGGTCCTGACACCGGACGACGCGCAGGCAACTGTCGACCGTTGGCTCGCCGAGACCCGCGTCGCCCTAGATACCGTGCGGTTCGGGCTTCCCCCTTCGGCCTGCGACATCGGTCCGGGCGATGTGCTGGAACTCGACGGTGCGCGATACCGTGTTGACCGGATCGAAGCCGGTCTCGAGACCCGGATCGAGGCCCTCCGGACCGATCCGTCCGTCTTTGTGCCGGTGGATCGACCTGTGCCGCCGGTCGAGTTCCCTGCGTTTGCCGCCGAGACGCCCGTCGAACCGATCTTTCTCGACATTCCGCTCGTGGCAGAAGGACAGGTGGCCCATGCACCGGTCGTGGCGATCGCGAGAAATCCGTGGCGGGGATCGGTCGCGGTGTACCGCTCGTCGAACGGGGAAGCGTATGACTTCAACATGCTGGTCGAAAGCGCAGCCGTCGTGGGGACAACGCTGGACCCGGTGCTTCCGGCACGCGCCGACCTTTGGGACAACGGTCCGATCGTGCGGGTCAGGTTGCGGTCGGGGCGCGGTGGTCTTTCGTCCGCGGCGCGCGCGGACGTGCTCAATGGTGCCAACCTCGCGGCAATCGGAAGCGGGACACCCGCAGCGTGGGAGATCATCCAGTTCGCATCAGCCGAACTGGTTGCGCCGGAGACATACGCACTTTCGGCCAGATTGCGCGGACTGGCAGGCACCGATGCCTCGCTGTCCGGGTCCTGGCCGGTCGGCAGTACTTTCGTGCTCCTGACGCGCGACCTCGGGCAACTGGATCACTCGATCGACCTCCGCGGCCTTCAGCGAACCTACAGGATTGGGCCGGCAGATCGCGACCCGTCCGAGCCGCTGTTTGTGGAGCGCCGCGAGGAGTTCGCCGGGATCGGGCTGCGGCCGTTGGCGCCGGTGCATCTTCGGGCCCGTCAGACGGGCGAAGGACGCCGGATCAGCTGGATCCGACGGACGCGGATCGGTGGCGACAGTTGGGTCGGCTATGACGTGCCGCTCGGCGAAAACGCGGAAAGCTACCTCCTGCGGATTGTCGTGGGCGGCGCGGTCCGGCGCGAAGTCGTGGTCTCGGGTGCGTCCGTCTGGGACTACTCCGCCGCGCTCATGATCCAGGATGGGGTCGGCTCCTCCTTCGCCATCGAGGTCGCTCAGATCTCCGAGGTCTTCGGCCCCGGACCAGCAACAAGGATCGTCGTTGATGCCTGACACCACCAATCTCGGGCTGCCGCTTGTCCAGCCTGCACAGTCGCAAAAGCACATCACCGTCAACGAGGCCCTTGCGCGGCTTGATGCGCTTGTGCTGCTGCGCCTTCAGTCCACTGATGTCTCACAACCGCCTGCGGCGCCCGTCGACGGCGCCGCATGGGGAGTTCCGGCTGCCGCATCGGGCGCGTGGGCGGGCCAGTCGGGGCGGATCGCGATCTTCCTGAATGGCGGCTGGGAATTCGTCGCGCCACGGCGCGGTTGGCGCGCCCATGTCGCCGACCGCTCGTGCGAGGCCGTGTGGGACGGTCTTGCCTGGTTGCCGGGGGCAAATGCCGTCTCGGCCGGCGGCGCGATGACGGGCTTTGAAATCCTTGAAGCCGACGTTCCGATCACGGCTGGCACGTCGGTCACTTCGACTGTCGTCATTCCGGCGAATGCCGTCGTCATCGGTGTCACGGCAAGGGTGGTCGCGACCATCGTCGGAACGCTGCAGGCATGGCGTCTGGGGGTTGCAGAGGACCTCGCCCGCTATGGCAGCGGGCTCGGACTCGGGGCCGGGTCGTTCGCCCTGGGCGTTGGCGGCACGCCGACCACGATCTATACCAGCACGCCGGTGGTGTTGAGCGCGACAGGCGGCAGCTTCGCCGCGGGGACTGTCCGCGTCGCGGCGCACCTCCTGCGGATCGGCCCGCCGCGGTAGCGATTGCGCCGCGAGGCTTTTGCGAGGCGGGACAGTCCGACGAAAGGGATTTGCCATTCGGGCATGCGGCGCCTACCTTTGCCCTGTCACCAAGGAGCGCGCCATGTCCGAGCCAAGACCGAGAATCGCGGCCATCGATCCGGTCTGGGCGCGGATCGTCGAGGAAGCGCGCGAGGCGATCGTGGCAGAGCCGCTGCTGGGCGGTCTCGTGCATTCGTCTGTGCTGCACCACGCGACGCTCGAGCGGGCCCTTGCCTACCGTTTCTCGCTGAAGCTGGCCTCCATCGAAATGCCCGAGCAGATCCTGCGCGAGATCGCCGACGAAGCGCATGCCGCGTCCCCGTCCCTCGGCGAGGCTGCGCGTATTGATATCGTGGCGATATATGATCGCGACCCCGCCTGCCACCGCTATCTTCAGCCCCTTCTGTTCTTCAAGGGGTTCCAGGCTGTGCAGGCGTACCGGATTGCCCATTGGCTCTGGCTCAGTGGCCGCCGTGACCTTGCCTACTACGTCCAGGCGCGCGTGTCGGAAGTGTTCGGGGTCGACATCCATCCGGCCGCCCGGATCGGAAAGGGCCTGATGATCGACCACGCCCATTCGATCGTCATCGGCGAGACGGCCGTTGTCGGCGACAATGTCTCGATGCTGCACTCGGTGACGCTCGGCGGCACCGGCAAGGAAGAGGAAGACCGGCACCCAAAGATCGGTGATGGCGTCCTGATCGGTGCAGGGGCAAAGATCCTCGGCAACATCCGCGTCGGCAACTGTTCTCGCGTGGCCGCAGGATCGGTCGTCCTGCACGAGGTTCCGCCCTGCAAGACCGTGGCCGGAGTCCCCGCGCGCGTGGTGGGCGAAGCAGGCTGCGATCACCCGGCCATCAGCATGAACCAGCGGATCGATCCCGGCGCGTAAGCGCAGACAAAAAAAATGGCGCCCAGACCAAGTCGGGCGCCAGTGTGGAACGAGGGACAGTGTACCGGGTGCGGAAGTTCCAGTGCCGCGCCCTGCACGGGAGGTGGGGTCGCTTCCCTCCGGCGGAAGGGCCGTTGACCTGAATGTGAAACAGCGGGACCTGCGTTCAGGTCGCCGTTCGTGCCGCGTACAGGGCAATCGCTGCCGCGTTTGACACGTTCAGCGATCCGAAGCTTCCCGCGGCATCGATCCGCGCCAGACGATCACAGTTCTCGATCGTCCTTTCCCGCAGCCCCGGACCTTCCGCCCCCAGGACAAGCGCCAGTGGCCGTCCGCTGCAGTCCTGCAGGGCCGCGCCAAGCGTCGCGGGGGCCTCGCCCGCCATCCCGACCGTCCAGAACCCCATCTCGCGCAGCCGCCCCATCGCCTCGGCCAGATTGCCGACGCGCAGGTAGGGCTGCCGTTCCAGCGCGCCGGATGCCGCCTTGGCCAACGCGCCGGTCTCGGGCGCTGCATGGCGCGACGGCGCCAGCACGGCCCGCGCCCCGAAGACCTCGGCCGACCGCAGGATCGCCCCCACGTTGTGCGGGTCGGTCACCCGGTCCAGGAGCAGGACGACCGGCCGCGCCATCCCCTCGGCCATGACCACGTCCTCGAGCGTTCCCCACTCCAGCCCCCGCGTCTCCAGCGCGGCGCCCTGATGGACCGACCCGGGTTCCAGCGGCACCGGGAACGCGCGCGGATCGGCGATCTCGACGACCTCTCCCGCGGCGTCCATCACCTCGGCCCCCAGCCGTTCGGCCGCATTGCGCGTCACCACCAGCCGCAGCTTGTCCCGCCGCGGGTTCAGGACCGCATCGCGCACGGCATGCAGGCCATACAGCCACAGCGTCGCCCGCGCATCGTCGCGGCGCCTGCGCTCCTTGTCGACGACCCATGTCGGCTTCTTCATGGCCTGCTCCCTGTCCGCCACCGCGGGCTGCCACCCGGCGCAACCCCGTCCGACCATCATGTGACGACCGCCCGGATGGCAAGGCTCCGCACAGCGGATACCTTGCCGCGGCCCCTCGATGTCACCTCTCCCGCCCGACCAGAATGCGGTTGACGGCGGGTGGCGAGGGGGGCTATCTGCCGCTCGCGTCGCGACTGGCCCCCCGGGGCCGGACGACGCAAAGGGCGACGAGCTGCAAGGTGCGGCAGCGGACTGTAACTCCGCCGGGGAGACCCATGCCTGGTTCGATTCCAGGGTCGCCCACCACTTCTCCCATCGTGTCCCGTATCGTGCGCATCCGCCCGCCGTGCTAGGCTTCGCGCATCAGCGGCACGGAGTTCGCGATGCACCGCCGGTCCTTCACGCTCGCGCTCGGCGCCAGCCTTGCGGCAACCCGGGCCCCCCGCGCCGCCCGCGCCACCGACGCCGCGCCCAACATCATCCTCGTCCGCTTCGGCGGTGGCGTCCGCCGAGCCGAGACCATCGGCACCGCCTCCCACGCCCCCTTCCTGCGCGATGTCCTCGCGCCTGCGGGTGTCCTGATCCCCGACCTGCGCATCGAACAGATCGACGGGTCCGCCACCAGCCATGCCGAGGGCACGCTGAACCTTCTCACCGGGCGCTACCGGTCCTGGGTCGATGCAGGCTCGGGCTTTCTCGACGACCGCCTGCAACCCGTCGAACCCACCCTGTTCGAGACCCTGCGCGACGCCCTCGGCCTGGCCAGCCACGAGGTCCTGCTCATCAACGGCGAAGACCGCCCGCAGGAGGAGTTCTTCACCCTGACCCCCGACGACCACCGCGGCTTCCGGGTCAAGGCCGAGATGCTCTCGCTCCACCGCTTCAAGCTCTGGGCCGCCCGGGCCGACCTCGCCGCGGGGGTCGAAGGCGCCGCCGACCGGGTCGAACAGCTTCTGTCCGTGGACCGCCGCGGCGAGACACCCGACCCCTCGGCCCCCGTCGCCGGGTTCTGGCAGGCCTGGGCCGACCGCTGGGGCCGCGACGGCCTGCGCAACCCGCGCGGCGACCGCTTGCTCACCGAACTCGCGCGCGATGCCATGGCGCGGCTGCAACCCCGGTTCCTGATGGTGAACTACCAGGACCCCGACTATGTCCACTGGGGGAACCCTGCCTTCTACACCCGCGCCATCGGCGTGATCGACGACGGGCTGCGCACGCTGTGGATGGCCGCGCAGACCGATCCGTTCTATGCGGGCCGCACGGTTTTCGTGGTCACCCCCGATTGCGGGCGCGACGCCAACCCCCTGATGAACGTCCCCTTCCAGCACCACTTCAACTCGCCCGAGGCGCACCGCGTCTGGGCCGTCGTCGCCGGCGCTGGCATTCCCGCGGGCCGCGCGATCGACCGCCCCGCCGACCAGACCCAGATCGCCGCCACCATCGCCGCCCTGATGGGCACCCGCATGGCGCGGGGCGAGGGCGCGGCGCTGGACGTCGGCGCATGACCGGCGCCGCGCTGCCCCGTACCGGCACCCGGTCGCGGGCGGGCGGCGCGCTCGCGGGCGCGCTGCGGCTGGTTCTGGCCGTCCTCCTCGCACTCGGCCCGGTCGGATCGGTCGTCGTGCTGGGCTGGCTCCGGCGCCGCATGGCAGCCACCGTCGCCCGTGCCTGGGGGCAGGGGGGGCCTGCTCCCGGCCTGGTGCTCGGGACCCCCGGCACCGGGCGCCTGTCGCGCGCGCTGGGCGGGCTTGCCGCGAACCTGTCCGCTGGGGCGGGCGCACTCGCGCTTCTTGCGGCGCTGACCCTGCCGTTCACGCTGCCCATGGCGGGGGCGTGGTGGGCGGGCTGGGTCAACTCCTTCGCCAAGGGGTACGAGGACGCCGCCATCGGCCCCGCCACCTTCTTGGCCGCCTGGGCGCTGGCGGTGCCGGTCCTCGTGCTGCTGCCGCTCGCGCTGGCCCATGCGGCGGTCGAGGGGCGCTGGACCGCCGGCCTGCACGTCCCCCGCGTCTGGTCCGCCGCGCGGGCCGCCGGCTGGCGCCTGCCCACGCTGCACATCGCGACCGCGATCCTCGCCCTGCCGTTCCTGGTCCTGCAGGCGCTGCCGGTGTTCTTGCATTTCGTCGTCCCCGGCTACCCCGATGTGCCGCCCGAGGTCATCTCGGACCTGCGCCTGGCCCTGTCGCTGGCCGGGGCGGTATGGTCGGTCGTGGCGCTGGTCCTCCTGCGGGGCGCGGCGGCGCGCACCTATGCCGTGGCAGCCCCCCGCGCGGCGGCGCGCGATCCCGCCCTCTGGCAGGGCACCCGCGCCGCGGCGGTTCCCGTCCCGGTGCGCCAGTCTCGCCCATCCGTGGCCCGCCCATCCGTGGCCCGCCTGTCCGCGGTCTGGCTGGTGCTGTCCGCGGCGGCGGCGCTGGCGCTGCCCGCGCAGGTGCTGATGGCGCAGTTCCTGAACCACGGACCGTGGGCCTGGATCACCCACCCGCTCTGGGGCCTGCCCTGGGTCCCGTGACGCTGCGCACAGCGTCCGGGCGCCCTCAGTCGATTAGCACGCCCGCCCGGTCGAACGTCGCGGCCATGCTGCTGCCATCCCCCATGTCCAGTCGCACCTTGACCATCCGGATCGACCCCAAGGGCGCCACCGCATAGGGCAGCACCTCGGTCATCTTCAGCGCGTTCGGCTGCGCCTCGTCGCGGTAGCAGGGTTCGGCGGGAAACACCGCCTCGGGCCCGCCGTTCACCGAAAAGGTGATCGCCGCAATCCCGCAGCGCCAGGACAACAGGTGCGTGAAGTAGATCAGGTCCTGCCCCTCGTACTCGCGCACGGCGACCCAGTTCGCCCGCGTCATCTGCAGGATCGGCGCCACCTCGGCCGCCGTCGTGAAGGACTGTGCGGCCAGGGGCAGGGGAAGGGGAAGGGCCAGGATCACGGCAAGAGCCGCCGCAGGGGCCGGTCGCCAGCGCATGGGGGCGCTCCTTTTCGTCCCGAAGCTTGCAAGGACAGGTCCGCCCGGGGCACACCCGACCCTGCCATGCCCAGCACCCTGCCATCCTCCGCCAAGCCTGACCAGCCCGGTCCGCCGCCGTTCGACGTGCTGGCGGTCGCGCAGTCCGGGCGGCTGGGGTACGAGGCGCTGATCCTGGCGTCCTCGCTGCGCCTGTCGGACCCGGGCTTTGCCGGGCGGCTGGTCATCGCCGAACCCCAGCCCGGCGGCGCCTGGCCCGGCGACCCGCGCCTGTCGCCCGAGGTGCGGGCCGAACTGGAACGCCTGGGCGCCACGGTCCTGCCCTTCACCGCGCAGCACTTCGGCGCGTCCTATCCGCGGGGCAACAAGATCGAGGCGCTGGTAGCGCTTGCGGGCGACCGCCCTGTGCTGTTCCTCGACACCGACACGCTGGTGACCGGCCCGCTGTCCGCCGTGCCCTTCGACCCCGCCTGGCCCACCGCGTCGATGCGGCGCGAGGGGACATGGCCGCGCCCGACGCTCTATGGTCCCGACATGGCCGCGATCTGGGGCTCGCTCTATGCCCGGCGCGGCCTCGACATGGCGCCGACCCTCGACCTGTCCTGGCCCGAGGGGCACTGGGAGCGGTTCCTCTACTTCAACGCCGGCTGGGTCTGGACCGGCGCCGCCCCGCGCGCCCATGCGGCCGACTGGCTGGAGGTGGCCCTCATGGTCCGCGACGATCCGCCGGACGCGCTGGTCGGTCAGGTCTGGGACCCCTGGCTCGACCAGATCGCGCTGCCCCTCGCCATCGCGGGGCAGGGCGGCGGGCGCCCGGGTGCCGACCTGTCGGCCATGGACGGCGTGGCGACCTGCCACTGGCGCAGCCTGTCGCTCCTCTATGCGCGCGAGGACGACCGGGTGATCGAGGTGCTGCACGCCGCCGTGGCGCCGAACCGGATCAAGAAGCTCCTGCGGGGCTGGGACCCCACCCGCCGCATGATCTGGGGCGGCGAGGGCGCCCGCGCCCGTGCCCTGTTCGACCGCGCGCGCCTGCCCGCCCGCGAACAGGCGATCCGCCAGCGGCTCAAGGCCGAGGGGCTGTGGCTGCGGTAGGGAAGGGCGGGGGCGCTGCCCCCGCACCCCCGGGGTACTTGGGCAAGGATGAAGGGGCAGGCGGTCAGCCCTTGCGCGACGCCTTCTCGGCGATGCCCCCGGTCCCTTCGCGCCGCGCCAGTTCCGCCTCGATGTCGGCCAGCGTGACGCCCCGGGCCGCGCACATGACCAGCAGGTGATAGAGCACATCCGCCGCTTCCGCCGTCAGGCGGGGCGCGTCGCCCCTGACCGCCTCGATGATCGCCTCGGTCGCTTCCTCGCCGAACTTGCGCGCGCAGCGATCCGGCCCGTCGGCCAGAAGCCGTGCGGTCCAGCTGGTGGCGGGATCGGCGCCCGCGCGGGCGGCGATGGTGGCGGCGAGGCGGTGCAGGGGCGTGTCGGTCATGCGCGCCGTCTCCTCAGGTCAGCCGCACCGGGATGCCGGCCGCGGCCATGTGCGCCTTGGCCTGCGGGATCGTGAAGGTGCCGAAGTGGAAGATCGACGCCGCCAGCACCGCGCTCGCGTGGCCCTGCGTCACGCCGTCGACCAGGTGGTCGAGCGTGCCGACCCCGCCCGACGCGATCACCGGCACATCCACGGCATCCGCGACCGCGCGCGTCAGGGGCAGGTTGAACCCCGCCTTCGTGCCGTCGCGGTCCATGCTCGTCAGCAGGATCTCGCCCGCGCCCTTGCCCGCCACGGTCCGCGCGAAATCGACCGCCTCGATCCCCGTCGCCCGCCGCCCGCCGTGGGTGAAGATCTCCCACCGCCCCGGTTCCACCGTCCGGGCGTCGATGGCCACGACGATGCACTGTGCCCCGAACCGGTCCGCCGCGCGGGCCACCACATCGGGGTCGGCGACGGCGGCCGAGTTGAAGCTTACCTTGTCCGCCCCCGCCAGCAGAAGCGCCCGCACGTCGTCCACCGTGCGCACGCCGCCGCCCACCGTCAGCGGCATGAAGCACTGCGCGGCCGTCCGCGTCACCAGATCGAACATCGTGCCGCGGTTCTCGTGCGTGGCATGGATGTCGAGGAAGCACAGCTCGTCCGCCCCCGCCGCGTCATAGGCCTGGGCGGCCGCCACCGGATCGCCGGCATCGCGCAGGTCCACGAAGTTCACGCCCTTGACCACGCGGCCATCGGCGACATCGAGACAAGGGATCACGCGGGTCTTCAGCATGTCCCCTCCCTAGCGCCCCGCGCGACCGCGCGAAAGTGGCCATGCTGGCGGTCCCCCCGCGCTGCCGCCACCCGCGCGGCCCCTGCAACCCCCGGATGCATCTTGCGGCGACAATCGCGGAACGCGCGTGCTAGCGTGCCCCGGGCGACTCGCCCCCGAACACCGGAAGACCGCATGTACCGCTACTGGGAATGT
>DBBA01000278.1 GCA_002291955.1 Rhodobacteraceae bacterium UBA996
CCCGTCGGGCGAGAAGCGCGGCGCAAAGGTCAGCTGGTCGGCGGCCACGTTCAGCGCGCGGCTGGTGACGGTCGCCACATCCAGCAGATAGATCGCCGGGAAGCCGCTGGCGTAGCTCGTGTAGATCACCCGGTCGCCCTGGGGGCTGAACCGCGGCGCCAGCACCAGCGCGCTGGCGTCGGTCAGGTACTGCACGTTGGCGCCGTCGTAATCCATGATCGCCAGCCGCTTGGCCCGCGCATCCTTGGGCCCGGATTCCGACACGAAGACCACGCGGCTGTCGAAATAGCCGCCTTCGCCGGTGATGCGGGAATAGACCTGGTCGGCGACCTTGTGCGCCATGCGCCGCCAGCCGGTGACGCCGCCGCCGAACTGCAACCCCTCGCCCAGCGCCGCGTCCGAGAACACGTCCCACAGGCGGAACTTCACCGTGATCCGCCCGTCGCCGGTCACGTTGACCGCGCCGGTCACCAGCGCCTGCGCGTTGATCGCCTTCCAGTCGGCGAAGGCGATGGGGCTGTCGAACGACGTGACCCGCGCGATGTGGGCGCTGGCCGGGATCTCGCGGAACAGGCCGGTGCCGGTCAGGTCGGCGGCGACCACGCGGGTCAGCTGTTCGGCATATTGCTGCGCCGCGGGGCTTTCGGCGATGAAGGTCGGGATCGCGATGGGCAGGGGTTCGATCACCCCTTCGGTGATCTCGATGCGCAGGGGTCCCTGGGCCTGCACGGGAGCGACGGCGGCAGCAAGCAGCGCCGCGGCGGCCAGGACCGGGATCAGGGCCCGTCGAAAGGTCAGGGTCATCTCAGCCTCATTCCCTCGGGGTTGAAGACGGCCTCCACCTGCCGCCACTGGTCATACTTGTCGGACGGCAGCGGGAAGCCGCCGCGCTGGCAGCGCAGGATCGCGCGCCGGGCGTTGTCGAAGGCGGTCTGCTGCGCGCCCGCGTCGCCGCCCGATGCATCGAGCAGGTCCACCCGGTCGTTCAGCACGGTGCCGTCGGGGTTCAGCTCGAAGCGCACGGTCACGACGACGTTCGCGGACTGCCCGCCCACATCGACGTTCCAGCAGCGCTGGACGGCCAGCCGGAAGGCATCCCGCTCGCCCGAGGTCAGGCCGGACCCCAGCCCCCCCGTCGCCCCGCCCGAGGTTGCAGGCGCAGACGGCGTTTCCGCCGCCAGGGCCGCAGCCAGCGCATCGGCGATGGCGTCCTCGGTCTGCGCCGGTTCGGGGGCCGGTTCGGGGGCCGGTTCGGGGGCAGGCTCCGGGGCAGGTTCGGGCGCAGGTTCGGGCGCCGGGTCGGGGCTTGCGGCCGCCACGTCCTCGGCGGGCGGTTCTTCCACCGGCGCGGGCGGCACGGGGCGCGCAGGACGGGCCAGCGGGCGGACGCTCGCCACCGGGGCCAGGCTTGGCGTTTCGGCCTCGGTCACGATCTCGGTCGTGGCCTCGGGTGCGGCGGCGGCGGGCTGGTCCTGTTCGACCGGCGGCGCATCGGCATCGGGCGACACCTCGGGCGAGGGGGTGTCGGACAGCGCCACATCCTCGGGCGGGGCGGGGGCCACCTCGGGGGCGACGCGGTCGGCCTGGTCGGGCGCGGGCGTGTCCGTGGGCGCGGCATCGGGGCTGCCCGGCGCTTCGGGCGCCGGATCGGGCACGGGGGTCGGGTCGGGCAGCGGATCGGGCAGCGGATCGGGTTGCGGCACGGGTTCCGGGGGCGGCGGCGGGGTCTCGGGCTGCGCAGGTTCCGGGACCGGGTCCGGGGCGGGCGCCTCGACCGGTGTCTCGGGCCGTGTGGGTGGCGCAGGACTGGCTGTGGGCGCCGTGGGCTGCGCGCGTTCCTCGGGCGTGGCGGGCGCGGGACCGCCCGCGGTCAGCGCCGCGAACTGCTCGCCGGTGATGACCGACACGCTGGCCACTTCGGGCATCAGGGGCGTGCGGTCGCGCAGGAACACCCCGCCGACCAGAAGCCAGAGCAGGATCAGCCCGTGCAGGACCGCCGACACCCGCGTGCCGGTGTCCATCCGCCCCCAGATGTCGCGCAGACGCCCCACAGGCCGCGCCCTAGCCGCCCGAACCGGCGGACCCGTCCAGCCGCGGACCGCCGGGCTCGGTCACCAGCCCGATGTTGGAAAACCCGCCCGCGTTCAGCGCCCCCATCACCTCCATCACCCGGGCATAGGGGATCGCACCATCGGCGCGCAGGAACAGCCGGTCGGACGTGCGTTCGGCCGCGACCGCGCGCAGGCGGGCGATCAGGTCGGCATCCGCCACCTCGGTCGTCATGATCGCGATGCGGCCATCGGCGGTCAGCGTCACGGTCAGGGGTTCCTCCTGCTCCGTGGGCAGGGCGGCGGCGGCGGTACGGGGCAGTTCCACGGGCACGCCCACCGTCAGCATCGGGGCGGCCACCATGAAGATGATCAGGAGCACCAGCATCACGTCCACAAAGGGGGTGATGTTGATCTCGGACATCGCCTGCGCGCGGCCCCGCCGCACGCGGCTGCCGCGCTTGCCCATCACCCCGCCGCGGGCGCCCCCGGACATGGCCATCTCAGGCGTCCAGCTGGCGCGACAGGATCGTCGCGAATTCGTCGGCGAAGGATTCGTAAGCGCCGACGATGCGGTCGCTTTCGCCCGACAGCTTGTTGTAGAAGATCACCGCCGGGATGGCGGCCAGAAGCCCCAGCGCGGTGGCCAGCAGCGCCTCGGCAATGCCCGGGGCCACCACGGCGAGGTTGGTATTCTGGCTGATCGCGATCTGCTCGAAGCTGTACTTGATCCCCCAGACCGTGCCGAACAGCCCGATGAAGGGCGCGGTGGACCCCACGGTCGCCAGGAACCCGAGCCCCTTGTTCAGGGCCTCGGCCTCCTTGGCGATGGCCACGTTCATCGACCGGTCGATGCGCGCCTGCGCGCCCGCGATCAGCCGCCCATCCTGGCGGTGGCTGCGGCGCCATTCCAGCATCCCGGCGGCAAAGATCTTCTCGGCCGGGCCGTTCGGGGCGTCGCCGATGCGGTCATAGAGCTCGTCCAGCGGTTCACCCGACCAGAAGGCCGCGTCGAACGCATCCGCCTCGCGCCGCGCGCGGCGGAAATCCAGGTGCTTCTGGATGATGATCCCCCAGGCCCAGACGGACGCCAGGATGAGCATCACCAGCACCACCTGGTTCAGGAAGGTGGCCTTGAGAAACAGCGCGAGGAACGAGAAATCGAGGTCCTGCGCGGTGGCAAGCGTGGTCGTGTCCATACGGGTACCTGCTCGGGGTCGGCCGCGTCGGGGCGGCTCTTGACGAAACCCATACAGGAAAGGCAACCCCGACGCCAACACATCGGCGCGAGAGTGCGCGGGGATCGGCGCATGGCCGAAGGCGGGGGGAACCATGACGGCAGGGCATGTGTTCATTGCAACAAGCCTCGATGGCTATATCGCCAGGGCCGATGGCGGGCTCGACTGGCTGCCCGGGATGGGCGAGGGCGAGGACGCCATGCCCGAGGCCGAGGATCACGGCTATGACGCGTTTATCGCGGGGATGGACGGGATCGTGACGGGCGGGGCCACGTTCCGCGTGGCCCTGGGCTTCGACCCTTGGCCCTATGCCCTGCCGGTGATGGTGGTCAGCCGCGCGATGACCGAGGACGGCGTGCCCGAGGGCCTGCGCGGGCAGGTGCGGATCGTGCGCGGCATTGCCGACGCGCGGGCGGCGACCGCCGACGCGGGCTGGCGGCACGCCTACATCGACGGCGGGCAGGTCATCACGGGATATCTGGCGGCGGGGGCCATCGCCGACATGGTCATCACCCGGGTGCCGGTGCTGCTGGGTGCAGGCCTGCCCCTGTTCGGCGCGCTGCCGGGGGACGTACGCTTGCGGCACCTGGGGACGACGGCGTTCCCGTCGGGTCTGGTGCAGTCGCGCTACGCGGTGGCGTGACGGCGCGCGGGGGCTCTGCCCCCGCCGGCCCTCGGGCACGGCCCTCGGGCGTTCGGGCCTGAACGATGTCCACTGGACATCGTTTCGGGCGGCCCTCACCACCGGGGTACTTGGGCAAGGATGAAGGGGAAGGTCAGCCCGGCAGGACGTCGCGCAGGACCGCGCGCAGGG
>DBBA01000149.1 GCA_002291955.1 Rhodobacteraceae bacterium UBA996
CTGCGGAACAGGCGGGGACGCCGATGGCCGCGCACGTCGAAGTCTCCCGCCCGGACCGCTTGGCCGAGCCTCCGGACCGGGCGGGAGCAGCCTTGATCCACCATGGCTTCGATGTGCTCCAAGTATCCCGGGGGGAGTCGCCCCAAGGCGACGGGGGGCAGCGCCCCCCGTCCCGACAACCCACGGTATGCCACCGTAGGCTTTGCCAAGCCCGGCCATTCGCCCTAAGCCGTCACGGACGACGCCAAAGGAGGCCATCCATGCCCGCGCTGCGCGACGACATCGACCCCGACGGCCTGCTTGAGTTCTCGGTCGTGTTCACCGACCGCTCTCTGAACCACATGTCCCGCGCCTTTCAGGGCGTGATGCGCGACATCGGGCGCATCCTGCGCGAGGTCTACAAGGCCGAGGCGGTCGCGGTCGTGCCCGGCGGCGGGACCTATGCGATGGAGGCGGTCGCGCGGCAGCTGGCCACGGGGCGGCGCGCGATGGTCATCCGCAATGGCTGGTTCAGCTACCGCTGGTCGCAGATCTTCGAGGCCGGCCGCATCCCGGCCGAGGAAATCGTCATGAAGGCGCGGCGCACGGGCAATGCGGTGGACGCGCCCTTCGCCCCCGCGGCGCTGGAGGATGTCATCGCGCGCATCCACGCGGACCGGCCCGAGGTGGTGTTCGCGCCGCATGTGGAGACGAGCGCAGGCATCATCCTGCCCGATGCCTGGCTCCGCGCGGTGACCGATGCGGTGCATGCGGTTGGCGGGATCTTCGTGCTCGACTGCATCGCGTCGGGTTGCGCCTGGGTGGACATGGCGGCGACCGGCGTGGACGTCCTGATCTCGGCCCCGCAGAAGGGCTGGTCGGCGCAGCCGTCGGCGGGCCTTGTCATGCTGTCGGCAGAAGGCCGCGCGCGGGTGAAGGCCGCGCAATCCACGTCCTTCGCCGTGGACCTGGGCAAGTGGCTGACGATCATGGAAGCCTACGAGAACGGCGGGCACGCCTATCACGCGACCATGCCCACGGACGCGCTCCGCGCCTTCCGCGACACGATGCTGGAGATGGAGGGGATCGGCTGGGGCACCCTGTCGGACGCGCAGTGGGACCAGGGTCGCAAGGTGCGGGCGCTGTTCGCCGGGCGCGGCATCCGGTCGGTGGCCGCTGACGGCTTCGGGGCGCCGGGGGTGGTGGTGAACTATACCGCCGACCCGGAGTTCCAGAACGGCAAGAAGTTCATGGCCGAAGGGCTGCAGATCGCCGCGGGCGTGCCCCTGATGTGCGACGAGGGGCCGGACTTCCGGACCTTCCGCATCGGGCTGTTCGGGCTGGACAAGCTGCGCGACGTGGATGCGAGCGTGGGGCGGCTGGCGGCGGCCTTGGACCGGGTGATGTGACGGGTCACACCATCCCGGGGCCGGACGGAGAGCGCCGTGCGGGCATGGAAAGCGCTGGCCCTGCTGGCTGCGGTGGGCTTGTATCTGGGCGCCGACGCGGTCGGATCCTCGATGGCGCTGGCGGATCTGGCCGGGCGACCGGTGATCGCCCTGTCGCGGGATGGTGGCGCCGTGCGGGTTCCGGTGCAGATGGCGGGCACACCGGCAAAGGCAGGTGAAGCGCGGGTCCTGGGCGGGACCGGGGTCGCGTTCGGGTTTCGCATGTCCTACGGTCTTCCCCAGGGTGGCGAGGCCCTGTGCACCGCCCGGTTTCGCTGGATGTCCTGCTCGGACGGCTGGACCGCGCAGCGCGGCGGTTGAGCGTCCGGGGCGAGGGTGGCCGGGCGCGGGTCGCGCGGTGGGCCCGTGTCAGCGGACCGCGGCCGGCGTCACGGCGCCGCTTTTGCGGGCTGGTCTGCGGCGGCGGGGCCCCTGCCACCGAGGCCTGCCCGCATCACCGCCTGGCGGACCGGTGCGATGCCGTGCACGGCGCGCAGGCCCATCAGCCGCGCGGCCTGCATGGGCGCGGCACCGGACCCGACCACCCGGTTGAACAGGTCGATCACCGCGGCCCGCGCGTGGATGTCGCCCGTGCGTGCCCGGGCGTAGGCGTGCAGCATCGAAGGCGTGCCCAGGTCGCCGGGCGCGCGGGCGACGATGTCGGCGAGCGCGGCCACATCGGCGAGCGAGGTGTTCAGGCCCTGCGCGCCGATGGGGGGCATGACGTGCGCAGCCTCGGCGATCACGGCCACGCGCTCGCCGGTCAGCCGGTCGGCGCGCATGATCACGATGGGCCATTGCCGGATCGGCGAGGCCACCGCGAGCGGGCCCAGCACATGGGCGGAGCGGGCGGTCATGATCGCGCCAAGTTCCTCAGTCGGCAGGCGGGCAAAGGCCGCGGCCTTGGCCCCGGGATTCATCCAGACGATGGCGGACGCGGGGCGGCCGTCCACGTCGGGCAGGGGCACCATCGTGAAGGGGCCGCCCTCGTGGTAGACCTCGGTCGAGACGTTGGCGTGGGGAACGTCATGCGTGGCGACAAAGGCCAGCGAGACCTGCCCGTAGCGGGTGACGCGGGCGCCGATCCCGGCGGCGTCGCGCAAGGGGCTGTCGCGGCCATCGGCGGCGACGGCGAGGCGGGCGGACAGGCGGGTGCCGTCGGTGAGCGTCACCAGCGCGGCGGTGGTGCGCTGCACCAGCCCCGCGAAACCCACGCCCAGCCGCAGGTCCACCCCGGGGTGCGCCTGTGCCGCCGCGGTCAGTTCGCGGCGCATCACCCAGTTGAGCACGTTCCAGCCGAAGGGCTGGTCGCCGAGGTCGGACGCGCGGAAATCGCGCGTGTCGCGCAGGACGGGCGGGTCGCCCGCGGTATCCACGATCCGCAGCACGTCGAGGGGCGTGGCGAGGGCCGCGAGCCGGTCCCACAGGCCCAGTCGCGCGAACAGCGCCTGCGACGGCTGGAGGTAGGCGGTGGACCGCAGGTCCGACCCATCGTCGGCCCCATCGGCCACGGGCGGCGTGGGGTCGGCGACGGTCACGCGGAAGCCTGCCTGCGCCAGCGCCAGCGCGGCGGTCAGCCCGGCGATCCCGGCGCCCGAGATGAAGATGTCGGTCTGGTGCATGGTCCGTGCCTCCTGCCGCGGAGGTAGGGCGCGACCGGGGCGGCGGACAGGCGGCAGATCAGCGCGGAGCCCCGAGCGGCGCGAGGAAGGCCGCGAGGTCGTCGGTGTGGTGGTGGATGTGGTCGGCCGGTTCGGGGTCGGGCGCGACGTGCACGGTGCGCAGGCCGAGCGCGTGGGGCACGGCGAGGTTGCGCGTGTCGTCCTCGAACATCGCGGCCCGGGTCGGGGTCAGGCCGTCGCGGGCGAAGACCGTGGCAAAGGCCGCGGCCTCGGGCTTGGGCCGGTAGCCTGCGTGTTCCACGCCGTAGACCGCGTCGAACAGGCCCGACAGGCCGCGGGCGGCCAGTACCCGGTCGGCATAGGGCGCGCTGCCGTTCGTGTAGACGATCCGCCGCCCCGGCAGGTCGCGGATGCGGGCGGCAAGGTCGGGGTCGGGCGACAGGCGGTCGAGCGGGATGTCGTGCACATCCACGAGGTAGGGGGCGGGGTCCAGCCCATGCTCGGCCATCAGCCCCGCCAGCGTGGTCCCGTAGCGGCGCCAGTAGTCGGCGCGCAGGCGGTCGGCGGTGGCGGCGTCCACGCCGAGGTGGGTGACGATGTAGGCGGTCATGCGCCGGTCGATCAGGTCGAACAGGCGCGCGGACGGCGGGTAGAGCGTGTTGTCGAGGTCGAAGACCCAGGTGCGGACATGGGAAAAGCGGTCGGCCACCATGGGGCGGGGTCCTTTGCGGTTCACCCGGCGGTCGCACAGGGCGCAGGGAGGGTCAAGCGCGCGGCGCGGCGCGGGGTCGCCCCCTGCGGTGCTTGACCGGGAACCCCGCGGAGTGTTGGGGTAGGTCCGGACATGACGGGACGATGACACGCCCGCGGTGGGGAGGCCGGATGAAGGACGCACGCGCGGTGCAGAGGGATGCCTATACCCTGATCCTCGAGGCGATCGACGGGGGGATCTACCGGCCCGGCGACCGGCTGGTGGAATCGGAACTGGCCGACCGGTTCGGCGTGTCGCGCACGCCGATCCGCGAGGCGCTGCAGAAGCTGGAGACCCAGTCGATGCTGGCGCGCGACGGGCGCAGTCTGGTGGTCGCGGCGCTGGACCACAACCAGCTGGCGGAACTGTACGTGGTGCGGGGCGAACTGGAGGGGCTGGCGGCGCGGCTGGCGGCCCAGCATGCCACCGACGAGGAGATAAATGTGCTGGCGGCCATGGTGGCCGAGGATGCGGCCATTGTCGGCGATCCGGACGCGCTGGCGCGGGCGAACCGGCGGTTCCACAAGCAGATCCACCTGGCGTCGCACAACCGGTATCTGGTGCAGCAGCTGGACCTGGTGCACCGGTCGATGGCGCTGATGGCATCCACCTCGATCCGGGCCGAGGGGCGGGGGCGCGCGACGCTGGAGGAGCACCAGGGCATCGTGGACGCGATCGCGGCGCGGAACAGCGAGGCGGCCTATGCCGCCCTGAAGAGCCACATCAGCCGGGCCTTCGAGGTGCGGCTGCGGCTGGACGCGCAGCGCACGGCCTGAGCGGGGGTGCCGGCCTGGACCGGCGGGACCGGACGCGCGCGGGGGGCGCTGCCCCCCGGGCAGAGCGCGGGGCGGGCACCGGACGTGGTCCCTGCCCCCCGGGATATTTGGGGCATGTCGACGCCGGTGACGGATGGTGCGGTGCATCGCGCGGGTCCCGCGAACCGGACGCCAGGGCGCCAGGGGCCGGGCCCGTCGCGTGGCGCGGCGCGGGGGCTGCGATGTCAGACGGTCGGCGGTGGCGGCGCGCCGACCGTGCCGCGGCGGGTCAGGCTGTGGCCGTGCGCGGTCTTTTCCCAGTAGAAGGGGCGCGCCATGATCTCCCACAGGCCCTTCCACGCGGCGGCGGTGGCGGCCATGTGATAGAGGTGCAGCGTGGGCACCCAGGGCATCAGCCAGCGGCGCGCCGGATCGCGCACCGCGACCAGTCCCAGCGCGATCACGGTGACCTCGGCCGTCAGGAAGGCGGCGGCGAGCGCCGTGAAGACCCCGCCCGGCAGGACACCCGCGGCGGGGTGCCAGCCGGCGAGGAGGTAGAGCCAGAAGGACCACAGGAGCGGCGCCAGCAGCACCTGTGCGAGCGTGCCGAGGAACAGCACCTGGAAGCCCAGGAACCCGCGCGGCCCGAGGTCGCGCCAGAGCTGGCGGGGATCGCGCATGTGCACGGCCCAGGTGATCGCGTAGCCCTTGAGCCAGCGCGAGCGCTGCCGCACCCAGGCGCCGGGGCTGGCGGTCGCTTCCTCGTACGTGACGGTGTCCACCAGTTCGGTGCGCAGGCCCGCGCGGGCCAGCCGCATGCCGAGGTCCGCATCCTCGGTTACGTTGTGCGCGTCCCAGGCGCCCAGCCGTTCGAGCGCCGCGCGGCGGAAGAACAGCGTCGTGCCGCCGAGCGGCACCGGCAGGCGGAGGTATTCGAGCGCGGGCAACAGGACCCGGAACCAGCTTGCGTATTCCACGGTGAAGCAGCGGGTGATCCAGCTTTGCCGGGGGTTGTAGTAGTCGAGCACGCCTTGCAGGCACGCGACCTCGGGGCCGCGGGACTGGAAGCGGTCGACGATGCGGCGGATCTGGTCGGGGTCGGGCGCATCCTCGGCATCATAGACCCCGATGATGGAGCCGCGCGCGTGGTCGAGGGCGTAGTTCATCGCGCGGGGCTTGGTGCGGACCGCGCCGCGCGGCACCACGACCGTGCGCATGTGGGCGGGCAGGTCCACGGCGGCGAGGGTGGCGCGGGTGGTGCTGTCGTCCTCCTCGACCACGAGGAGGATGTCGAGCAGTTCGGCCGGCCAGTCGAGCCGGGCGAGGCGGCTGACCAGGCGGACCGCGATCTCGCGCTCGCGGAACAGGGGCACGAGCAGGCTGACGACCGGGGCGCGGGACACGAGCGGTACCACGGTGCTGTCCGCCGTGGCCGGTGCGGATGCGCCCCCGGATGCGCCCCGGGACGTGTTGCGGGATGTGTTGCGCCCGGCGGCGAGCGCGATCGTGATGGCGGCAAGGCGCAGCGCGGTCATAGCCAGAAGCGCGAGCACCGCGGCGCCGAGCGCGGCAAGAAACAGCGCGCGGGGCGCGGCGGCCATGAGGACCACCAGCGCGACGCTGCCCGCGACCAGGCCGCGGACGGAGCCGCCCATCGAGAGGGTGCGGCAGGACAGTGCCTGGGGCACCCGGGTTTCGGCCCGGCGGGTGAGAAGGTGGCGGCGCAGGGGCAGGATCGCCTGCAGCATCTCGTCCCGGGTGGCGATCGCCATGAAGACGCGGCCATGCCGGGGGGCGATGCGTTCCCGCACCTCGGCAAAGCGGTCGGGGCGGTCGGTGGCGACGACGATGCCGCCCCCGGTGCGGTGCCAGGGCAGGACCCCCATCCGAAGGCAGTCGGCCAGCCCGAAGTCATCGGCCAGGGCCGGGTCGGGCGCGCGGCGGCGGAAATCGGCGCGGTTGGTGCCGTGGACCAGCGCCTGCGCATCGGCAAGGCCCGTGTCGGAGACAAGCCCGCGCGCGCGCAGCACATCGGCAAGGTCGGCCTCGCTGCGGGCCTCGGACGCGCGGGCGGCGGCGAGGTCGGCCGGTGCGAGCGCGCCCATCGCCACCAGTGCCTCGCCAAGGTTGGCCGGCGCGGGCGTCGGCTGGACACCCGCGCCGCGCAGCGACATCGGCCCCGGATCGGACCGGAGCGGCGGGACGACAAGGCGAAGCGGCACGGCGGAAGGCGACATGGGACGACCGGGATCAGGACACGTTCCCGACGTTCGTCGCCAATCAGGGTTAATGCCCGGTTAAGACGCGCCGTGCGCGGGCAAACCTCCCGCGCGCGGGCGGGGCGCCCGGCCGCGCGGGGATCAGGTCTTGCGCGCGTCCATCGCCGCGGCGAAGCGGTCGAACAGGTAGTAGCTGTCCTGCGGGCCCGGGCTTGCCTCGGGGTGGTACTGCACGCTGAACACCGGGCGGTCGGCCATGCGGATGCCGCAGTTCGACCCGTCGAACAGGCTGACGTGGGTCTCGATCACGCCCGGGGGCAGGGTCTGGCTGTCCACGGTGAAGCCGTGGTTCATCGAGGTGATCTCGACCTTGCCGGTTTCCATGTCCTTGACGGGGTGGTTCGCGCCGTGGTGGCCGTGGTTCATCTTGACGGTGCGGGCGCCGAGCGCGAGCGCCAGCATCTGGTGGCCGAGGCAGATGCCGAACAGCGGGAGGTCGGCGTCGAGCACCCCCCGGATCATCGGCACGGCATAGGCGCCGGTCGCGGCCGGGTCGCCCGGGCCGTTGGACAGAAACACGCCGTCGGGGTTCAGCGCCAGGACGTCGGCCGCGGTGGCCGTCGCAGGCAGCACGGTGACGTCGCAGCCGGTGGAGGCGAGCGAGCGCAGGATGTTGCGCTTTGCACCGTAGTCGAGGGCGACGACGCGGTGGCGCGGCGCGGTCTGGCGGGCGTGGCCCTGCGGCCAGGCCCAGCGCATCTCGTCCCAGCGGTAGCTTTGGGCGCATGTCACGTCGCGGGCGAGGTCGAGGCCCACGAGGCCCTTCCAGGCGCGGGCGCGGGCCACCAGGGCCGCGATGTCGAACTGCCCCGCGGGGTCGTGGGCGAGCGCCACATGCGGCGCCCCCTGCTGGCGGATGGCGCGGGTCAGGCGGCGGGTGTCGATGCCGCCGATGCCGGTGCGGCCGCGGCGGGTCAGCCAGTCGTCCAGCCGCCCGGCCGCGCGCCAGTTCGACGGATCGGTCGGGTCCCACTTGACGACCATCCCTTCGGCCACGGGTTCGGCGGCCTCGTCATCGTCGGGGTTCACGCCGACGTTGCCGATGTGGGGGAAGGTGAAGGTGACGATCTGCCCGGCATAGGACGGGTCGGTCAGGATTTCCTGGTAGCCCGTCATGGCGGTGTTGAACACCAGTTCCGCCACGCGCACCCCCGGCGTGCCGAAGCCGCGGCCGAAGAACAGCGTCCCGTCGGCAAGCGCGAGGCAGGCGGTCGGCGGGTTGGCGCGGTCGGGCATGGGGGGGCTCCGCTGGCGGGTCGCCGAGCGTCTAGGCAGGGCGCGCGGCGTGGTCAAGGGTCGGCCGCCCGGTGCGCGGGGCGGGTCCGGTTGCACCCCGGTTGCACTGGGGGTCCCCGGGCACTACATCCCGCCCTTCGGAGCAACACGGGGGACGCCCAGATGCCGATACGCGAACGCGTCAGCGAGGCGCTGAAGGCGGCGATGAAGGCGCGCGAGGCGGACCGGACGGCGACGCTGCGGCTGATCAATGCCGCGATCAAGGACCGCGAGATTGCCGCCCGGGGGATGGGGGGCGATGACGAGACGGGGGGCGCGTCCGTCGTGGGCGAGGCGGACCTGCTCGCGCTTCTGGGCAAGATGGTGAAGCAGCGCCAGGAGAGCATCCGCGCCTACGAGGAGGGCGGGCGCCTGGAACTGGCCGAGAAGGAAGCCGCGGAGATCGCGGTGATCGAGGAGTTCCTGCCGCGCAAGCTGACCGAGGACGAGGTGGCTGCGGCCGTCGAGGCGGCAATCCAGGAGACCGGCGCGGCGGGCATCCGCGACATGGGCCGGGTGATCGGGGCGCTGAAGGCGCGCTACACGGGCCAGATGGACTTTGGCGCGGTCGGCCCGATGGTGAAGGCGCGGCTGGGCTAGCGGGGCGTCAGCGCGGGGCGCCGTCCGTCGCGGGTGACAGCGTGTCGCCGCGCACGAGGAAGCGTTCGGACAGGGGCAGGCTGGCCGCGCCCAGCACCCGGGCGTCGGGGCCGACGGTGCCCGCGCGCACGTCGGGCGGGCGGATGCCGGCGAGGTTCATCCCTCCCAGCGCCCGGACGGTGTTGCGCACGAGGGTGTCGCGGACGCCCGCGGGCATCCAGCCGTCGATCAGGGCGGCTTCCACATCCACCACGGCGGCGGCGGCGGCGATGGCGTGGGCGATGCCCTGCCCGGCCCCGTCCGTCCACGCCGCAAGGATCGCGGGGTCCACGGTCCAGTCGTCGGGCGCGCCCCAGAGCGAGCTTCCATCGAGCCCGGCGGCCGCAAGCCGGGCGTCGAGGTGCGAGAGCGAGGCCACGTCGATCAGTTGCACGACATCGGCGCCGCTGCCGTGGTCGGGTGCGGGCACGGGCATCGAGCCCAGGGCGGCGGCATTGCCGGTGCGCCCCACGAACAGCCGGTGATCCAGCACCAGTCCGCCGCCGATGAAGTAGCCGACGTAGAAATACAGGAAATCGCGCGGGACGGTGCCGGTGCCGAACACCAGTTCCGCGCCGCAGGCGGCGGTCGCGTCGTTCTCGATCAGGACCGGGTGGCCGCAGGCTTCCTCGACCAGGCGGCGCACGTCGAGGTCGCGCCAGGCATCCATCGCGCCTTCCGGCAGGCCGATGGTGCGCGCCCAGTCCCAGATGCGGAACGGCATGGCGATGCCCAGTCCCGCGATCCGGCTGCGCTGCCCGGCCGCGAGGCGGGATTCGAGCTGGCGGACCGAGGTCTCGGCGAAGCCGATGACGCCCGAGGGGGTGGGAAAGGCATAGGTGACGCGCGTGGCACCGACCGGGTGGCCCGCGAAATCGGTCAGCACGACCTCGGCGCTGCGGCGGCCGATCTTGAGGCCGAAGAAGAAGGCGCCCTCGGCCGCCAGGGCGATGGGCACCGAGGGCTGGCCGACCCTGCCCCGCTGCGGTTCGCCCTTGATGAGAAGCCCGTCGGATTCCAGCGCCCGGACGATGACGCTTGCGGTCTGCGCGGACAGTCCGGTGGCGCGGGCGATCTGTGCCTTGGGCAGCGGTCCCTGCTGGCGCAGGAGCGTCAGCACGAGGCGTTCGTTGTGGTCGCGCACCCCGGCCAGCGTGGTTCCGCGCTGCGGGGGCATGCGCAGGTCGTTGGCTGTCGGGGTCGCCGTCTGGGTCAACTGGATGTTCCTGGTCGCGCGCGTTCCGGCCCGTCTGCCGGGCAGGATGCGCCCAACGCCGCGCGGCTGTCAAATAATAAGTCATCCTGATTTATTTATTGACAGATGCAGCCGACTCGGGGTTTCTGGGCGCCGAGGGCGTGGGGACGAACCCCGCGGCCGTCGCGGCCCGCACAGGCGGGTCACCAAGAAACCGGGAGGACGACCTCATGACATTCACCACGAAAACCGCCGTTGCCGCGGCCGCGCTGGCGGCCGGACTGGGCTTCGCGGGCACCGCTTCGGCGCAGGACACGCTGGCCTGCCTGATCACCAAGACCGACACCAACCCCTTCTTCGTGAAGATGCGCGAAGGTGCCGAGGCCAAGGCCGCAGAACTGGGCGTCACGCTGCAGTCCTATGCCGGACAGGTGGATGGCGACCACGACAGCCAGGTGGCGGCCGTGGAAAGCTGCATCGCCGCCGGCGCCAAGGGCATCCTGATCGCCGCCTCCGACACGGTCGCCATCGTCGAACCGCTGGCCCGCGCGCGGGAAGCGGGGATCCTGGTCATCGCGCTCGACACGCCGCTGGACCCGGCGGATGCCGCGGACGCGACGTTCGCCACCGACAACCTGGAAGCCGGCCGGCTGATCGGTGCCTGGGCAGCGGCGACGCTGGGGGCGGAAGCCGCCAACGCGCGCATCGCGTTCCTGAACCTGACCCCGTCGGAACCCACCGTGGACGTCCTGCGCAACCAGGGCTTCATGCTGGGCTTCGGCATCGACGTGAAGGACATCACGGACATCGGCGACGAGGACGATCCGCGCATCGTCGGCCATGACGTGACGAACGGCAACGAGGAAGGCGGGCGGACGGCGATGGAGAACCTGCTCCAGCGCGATCCGGGCATCAACGTCGTGCACACGATCAACGAACCCGCCGCCGTGGGCGCCTATCAGGCGCTGCAGGCGGTCGGCATGCAGGACCAGGTCCTGATCGTGTCGGTGGACGGCGGCTGCCCGGGTGTGGCGTCGGTCAAGGACGGCGTGATCGGGGCCACGTCGCAGCAGTACCCGCTGCTGATGGCCGCCCTGGGGATCGAAGCGATCGCCAAGTTCGCCGCCGACGGCACGAAGCCCCAGCCGACCGAAGGCAAGGACTTCTTCGACACCGGCGTGGCGCTGGTGACCGACAAGCCGGCCGAAGGCGTGCCGTCGATCGACACGACCGAAGGCACGAACCTGTGCTGGGGCTGATCCCGGTTGCCTGACCGGCAGACCGCGGGCAGCATCTGATCCAGACCGGAGGGGGCGGCATCGGGCCGCCCTTTCCACAACCGGCGCGTCCCGTCGCCGGATCAACCGCCGGGGGGAGGTCCCATGTCACAGACGCAGGAGTTCGAGAAGGTCCTGAGCGGGGCGACCAGCACCGTCGCCCATTTCGAGGAGAAGAAGTCGCTTCTGCACCGCATCCAGCACACGCTGCACGGGTCCCCGGCGCTGGTGCCGCTGATCGTGCTGGTGGCGCTGATCCTGTTCTTCGGGATCGCGGCGGGCGAGCGGTTCTTTCGCGCATCCACCCTGACGCTGGTGCTGCAGCAGGTGGCGGTCGTCGGCATCCTGGCCGCGGCGCAGACGCTGGTGGTGCTGACCGCGGGCATCGACCTGGCCATCGGGGTGATCATGGTGTTCTCGTTCGTGGTGATGGGCAACATGGTGCTCTCCCACGACATGCCCGCGCTGGTGGCGCTGATCGCGGGCTTCGCGCTGGCGGCGGGCTGGGGGTTTGCGAACGGATCGCTGGTCGCGCGGCTGAAGCTGCCGCCGTTCATCGTGACGCTGGGCACCTGGAACATCATCATGGCGATCTGCCTGATCTATTCCGGGAACGAGACGCTCCGACAGGCCGACATCGTCGAGCAGACCCAGCTGCTGCATGTGTTCGCGATCAACTTCAAGGTCGGGCCGGCGGTGGTGACGCTGGGCGTGGTGGCGATGATCGTGCTGTATGCGGCGCTGTGGTTCATGCTGAACCACACCGCGTTCGGGCGGCACATCTATGCCGTGGGCGACGATCCCGATGCGGCCGAACTGGCGGGGATTTCCACCAAGAAGGTGCTGATACGGGTCTACACGCTGGCGGGCGTCATCGCGGGGCTCGCTGCCTGGGTGGCCATCGGGCGGAACGGGTCGATCTCGCCGTCCACCGTCGTCACCGACTTCAACCTGCAGGCGATCACGGCCACGGTGATCGGGGGGATATCCCTGTTCGGCGGGCGCGGGTCGATCCTGGGCGTGCTGTTCGGGACGCTGATCGTGGGGATCATGTCGATGGGGCTGAACATGATGGGCGCCGACCCGCAGTGGAAGGTGATGCTGACAGGGTTCCTGATCATCGCGGCCGTTGCGGTGGACCAGTGGATCCGCAAGGTCTCGGCCTGAGGGGGGAGATGCGATGCAACCGATCCTGACCGCGCGCGGACTGACCAAGCGCTATGGCCGTGTCACGGCGCTGGACAACTGCGACTTCGACCTGATGCCGGGCGAGATCCTCGCCGTGATCGGCGACAACGGGGCGGGCAAGTCCACGCTGATCAAGGCGATTTCCGGCGCCGTCATCCCCGACGAGGGCGAGATCCGGCTGGATGGAAAGCCCGTCCAGTTCCGCACCCCCATCGAGGCGCGGGGCGCGGGGATCGAGACGGTGTACCAGACGCTGGCCATGTCCCCTGCCCTGTCGATCGCCGACAACATGTTCATGGGGCGCGAATTGCGCAAACCCGGGATCATGGGGTCGGTGTTCCGCCAGCTTGACCGGCCTGCGATGCGCAAGTTCGCGCGCGACAAGCTGTCGGAGCTGGGGCTGATGACGATCCAGAACATCGACCAGGCGGTGGAAACCCTGTCGGGCGGCCAGCGGCAGGGGGTGGCGGTGGCGCGTGCCGCGGCCTTCGGGTCCAAGGTGGTGATCCTGGACGAACCCACCGCCGCGCTGGGGGTCAAGGAAAGCCGCCGGGTGCTGGAGCTGATCCGCGACGTGCGGTCCCGCGGCATCCCGATCATCCTGATCAGCCACAACATGCCCCATGTGTTCGAGGTCGCCGACCGCATCCACATCCACCGTCTCGGGCGGCGGCTGTGCGTGGTGAAGCCCGGCGACCACACGATGTCGGATGCGGTGGCGTTCATGACCGGCGCCAAGGAACCCCCGCCCGAAGCGATGGCCGCCTGATCCCGGCCGCGGGGCCGCGCCCCCGGCCCCGTGTCGGCCATGACGCCCCATGCCCTTGACGCTTCTGGGCCCTTGGGCTACCCGGGCGCCCGTTGGCGGAGTAGCTCAGTTGGTTAGAGCACGGGAATCATAATCCTGGGGTCGGGGGTTCAAGTCCCTCCTCCGCTACCATCAAAACCCGACACTTCGGGGTTTCGCCCAGAATAGCCCCCAGGAAACCCTCGACGACCACGTCGAGACCGGTGTCCGTGGGCGTGACGATCACGGCGATCACGGGTTCGCGGATGATGGCCACGGCGTCCTGGTCATGAGCAGTGAGGCGGCCGCCTAGATCGGACAAGGCGATAATGTATCGCTCAAGCGAGGCCGGGTGCAGTTCGACCTTGTCGGGACGTTCGTCGGCCTGCGCCAGGACCGCGTCGGCAGCGCGCGCCTCGTCCTGAAGCTGGCGAATGGCGGCCTGGGCCTTGGGGCCGTCCGTAACCCCGTTGATGTAGAGTTGGTACGCCCGGTCGAAGGCCGCATTCGCCTTGGCCGCAGACCTCTCCAGACGAGAACGGTTCCGCCTTGCATCCTAGGTCAGCCGCATGCGCTCGGCGTGATACTCCTTGAGGTAGGTGCGCACATAGACCGGATCTCTTAACTCCTGCCCAAGACTCTCGAACACGGCCGCCTCGATCCGGTCGATCCGCATTTCGAGGCGGTCATCGCGGGCGTCGGCCAGCAGGTCCTGCAGGCCGTCGCGGCCGATCATGGTCGAGGAGGTGCGCGCCCGGTCCGAGTAGGTCTTCGTGACGCTCAGCCCTTCCCGTCCGGCGTGAGCGGTGCAAAGCGCAACCTGATCGTCGATGGACTTGTCGCGCTGGAGGTCGGTCGAGAACCGCGCGTAGATGACGGCCCGTTTCCTTTGGCGAGACATGCGGCTTCCTCCTGTGCATGGTCGCGGC
>DBBA01000080.1:0-7047 GCA_002291955.1 Rhodobacteraceae bacterium UBA996
CAGGCTGATGCGAATCGTCGGTGGCAAACTCGTACTTCGTCAGGCGCGCAGCCATCCCCGACGTTACGCGGTGCCCCTGGTAACTCGTGTACGGTGGAAGACTCGGCGTTATGACGATGTTGGTGGGCGGGCCTTCCCCGAAAATCTGGAAACTGAAACCGTTTGCCGCTTGCATCGTCAGCCGCATGGGTATCCTGGCAGAGAAGCCGTAGGTTCCGCTTCCGCCGCCATCGGAGGTGTATGTCCCCTGCGAAGTTACCTCCAGCTCGAACCGCCCGCAGCGTTCGAGCGCCGCGCGCACCTGGCCCTCGATCCGGCCGAAGGCGCTCTCGCCGCCGGGAATGTACAGGATGAACTGCCGCATCCGCTCGAACTTCGCGGCAAAGGTGACCAGCGTCTGCAGGTCGCCGGTCCGCAGGCAGATTTGCAGCTGCTCGGGAAAGCAGGTGTTCCAGTAGCGGTCGAACAGACCCGCGAACGCGGCCTGCACGTTGGCATCCGGGGCCACGCCGAACATCTCGCGCTGCCGGTCCAACGCCAGGATCGACTGGATCGTCGCTTCCACATCGGCGCACCCCGCGGCCGGGTTGGCCAGGATCTGCTGGTAGCCCCGCGCGATGGTCCGCCCCAGCCGGTCCAGGAGGTCGCCCAGTTCCCGGTTCAGCGCACCGATATCGGCGTTCGGGTCGCCTTGCAGGACCGCCCGCTGCTGGCGCAACGCCTCGCCGATCTGCGACCGCACGCGGTCCTCGGTCTGGCGCTGCCGCCAGCGGTCCAGCTGCAGGTTGATCCGGTCGGCGATCGACACCCCCGCGCCCGAGAAATGGTCCAGCGGGATCACGATGCGGTCGCCCACGCCGGGCCAGTTAATCTCGCCCCGGGCATCCGCGCCGGCCGCATAGAACCCCCACAGCGCGCGGCTCTCCGCCGGGATCGGCACCGCGGGCGTGATCTCGAGCCACCCGGTCCGCGCGAGTTGCAGCCCCTCGGGCTCCAGGATCACGCCGGAAAACGGCCCCGCGCCTTCGGGCATCCCCGCTACCGTCGCCACCGGCCAGATCGCGATGGTCGTGTCGGTGAACAGCGCGCCTTCCGGGATCGTCAGCGTATAGGTATCGCCGTTCGCCCCCTGCGCGGCGAACGTGCCGCCCGCGGGACCGATCACCGCCGACACGGCCCGCGCCCCGTCCACCGTCATCGACAGGTCCAGGGGCGCGGGCGGGGCGGCATACCAGGCGGGATCATCCCAGGTGGGCGTCTGGGCGCTGACAGGCAGGGTCAGGACACAGGCAATCAGCGCAGAAGCAAGGCGGATCATCGGAGGCTCGCGAAACGGGCAACGGCGGCATCGTGCCATGACGCCGGGCATCTGTCGCGGGGGTGCTTCCGTTGGCCGCCGGACAGTCCTATCACCGCGGCGCAGCCGCACACGGGACAGGCCATGCAGGCAACGATCGACCATCTGGTGGTGACGGCAGGCACGCTCGGCGCGGGCCTTGCCCATGTCGCGGCCTGCCTTGGCCAGGACCTCGACCCCGGCGGGCAGCACCCGGTGATGGGCACGCACAACCGCCTCCTGTCCCTCGGGCCGGGCTGTTACCTCGAGGTCATCGCCCCCGACCCGTCGCTGCCCGCCCCCGCCCGGCCCCGCTGGTTCCGCATGGACGACCGCGACGGCACGCCCCGCCTGACGAACTGGGTCCTGCGCACGGGCGACGTGGATACCGCCCTGTCGGTGGCGCCCGATGGCGCGGGACTGGCGACCGCCCTGACCCGGGGCGAGTATGCCTGGCGCATCGGCATCCCGGCGGACGGGCGCCTGCCCTTCGACGACCTCTTTCCCGCGCTGATCGAATGGCAGGGCATCCGGCACCCTTCGCTGGCACTCCCCGACCGCGGCTGCCGCCTGACCGCGCTCGACCTGACGCACCCCGACGCCGCGGCGCTGGACCGCGCGCTGGTCCCCTTCCGCCCGCTGCCCGACATCCGCGTGGCCCCGGGCGACACACCCCGCCTGACCGCCCGGATCGAGACACCCGCAGGTCCCCGCATCCTGACGTGACCGAATCCTGACGTGACCGCATCCTGACCTGACAGGGCCGCGCGTAAATCCCGCCTGACACGGGCGGCGCGCCACGATATCCTGCGCCCATGTCGATCTGGACCCGCATCGCCGAGGCGCTGTCGGCCCTCGCTGCGGGCGAAGGGCTGGGCGCGGTGTTCGAACGCCTCCGCACGCCCCCCGAACGCAGCGTGGGCTTCACCATCGCCGTCATCGCGCTGGGGGCCAAGATGGCCAAGGCCGACGGCCGCGTGACGCGCGACGAAGTCGCGGCCTTTCGCCAGGTGTTCACCATCCCCGCAGGGGAGGAAGCCAACGCCGCCCGCGTCTTCGACCTGGCCCGCACCGACATCGCCGGGTTCGAGGACTATGCCCGCCGCATCAAGCGCATGTTCGGCGACGACCCCGACCACGCGCTCTGGGACCTGATGGAGGGGCTCTTTCACATCGCCACCGCCGACGGCAGCTACCACGAGGCCGAGGATGCGTTCCTGTCGCGCGTGGCCGACATCTTCGGGATCGAGGACCGCCGCTTCCGCTGCCTGCGGATGCGCTACGTCCCCGACGGCGTGCGCGACCCCTGGGACGTGCTGGGCATCGACCGCGGCACGCCGCTGGACCAGGCCCGCGCCGCCTGGCGCCAGATCGTGAAGGACAGCCACCCCGACCGGCTGATCGCCCGGGGCGTGCCCGCCGAGGCGGTGAAGCTGGCCGAGGCGCGACTGGCCGCCGCCAACCGCGCCTGGGAGGCGATCAGCGGGAAGGCCGCGTGATGGGGCCGCGTGATGCCGGGGGCCGCATGATCGCCCGGCCGCCCGGCACCCTGCGGCTGGCGACGTGGAACGTCGAATGGTTCAGCCACCTGTTCGCCCGCGACGACCGCCTGCTGCCGGATGACCACCCCTCGGGCCGCGAAGGCGTCACCCGCGGCGATCAGGCCGTGGCCATCGGCATCGTGCTGACCGCGCTGGACGCCGACGCGATCATGGTGATCGAGGCGCCGGACACCAGCCACCGCCGGTCCACCGTCCGCGCGCTGGACGGGTTTGCCGCCTGGGCGGGCCTGCGCACCACCCGCACCCTGACGGGTTTTGCCAACGGCACCGAACAGGAGATCGCCCTGCTCTACGACCCCGCGGTGATCGCCGCGCGCCACGACCCGATGGGCGACCCGACGGGACGCCACGAAGGCCACGACGCGCCGCGCTTCGACAGCGAATTCCGCCTCGACCTCGACACCGACGAACGGCCCGAGGTCATCACCTTCTCCAAGCCGCCACTGGAAGCGGCCTGTACCCACCTGCCGACCGGCTTCGGCTTTCGCCTGATCGGGGTGCATGTCAAATCCAAGGCCCCCCACGGCGCCCGCACCCCCGACGAGGTCCGGCGTGTCGCCATCGAGAACCGGCGCAAGCAGATGGCCCAGTGCATCTGGATCCGCCGCCGGGTCGAGGGGCACCTGGCCGCGGGCGAGGCGCTGGTGGTCCTGGGCGACTTCAACGACGGTCCGGGGCTGGACGACTACGAACGCCTGTTCGGCCGGTCGGGGGTCGAGGTGGTGATGGGCCGGGGCCTTGGCGACAGCCCCGATGCCGACCCCGCGCTGCGGCTGTTCGATCCGCACGCGCAGGGGGTGCCGGGCCGCCGCACCGCTGCGGCCCCGTCCACCGCACGGTTCTGGATCCAGCCCGAACAGCGCTACCTGTCGGCGTTTCTGGACTACATCATGGTCTCGCCCGACCTGATGACCCGCGCGCCCGCCTGGCGCATCTGGCACCCCTTCGACGACGCCGGGTGCTATGGCACGCCCGACCTGCGCGACGCGCTGCTGGCGGCGTCCGACCACTTTCCGGTGACACTGGACCTGACGCTTGCGACTTAAATTCCGGCCGCGGTTCGCCTATACTGCGGTCATGCTTCGCCCGGTCGCCCTTACCCTGACGCTGGCCCTGACACTGGCCCTCGCCGCCCCCGCCGCGGCGCAGGACAGCACGCCCGCCCCCGACCGCGACACCGGCGAGGGGCTGGGCCTGATGGAACGCGGCACCCGCCTGTTCCTGGAAGGGCTGATGCGCGAATTCGGGTCCGCCGTGGACGGGCTCGAGGAGGCGCTGCGCGACCTGTCCGCCTACCACCCGCCCGAGGTGCTGCCGAACGGCGACATCCTCATCCGCCGCCGCACGCCGCTGGTGCCCGAGGCGCAAGGCGAGGACGGGCCAGTCGATCTGTGACCGGGGTCGCTACCGCCCCAGCTTCGCGTGCACCTCGTCCAGGTCCACGGGCCCCGTGGGCCGCGGGTTCGACGGATCGTCGGGATCATAGCGGAACAGGCGGAAGTCGCGGTGGTAGATGTCCCACATCAGGTGCCGCGCCAGGTCGTCGAAATAGTCCGCCACCGGATGCGCCCGCGCCGGCCCGTGGCCTGCGCTTTCGTTGAACCGCGGCACGTCGGCCACCCGCACCGGCACCCGCAGGTGCGCGCGGTCCAGCACCGCCTGCATGCCGGGCTCGAACCCTTCCAGATGGAAGATCGCGTCGTAGCGCCCGCCGTTCGCGATGAAGGTGGCGACATGCGACGACATCGCGGACCAGTGGATGTCGGGCTCCATCGGCTTCTTCCAGCGGATCGTGTCGCGCGCGAACAGCAGGAACCGCCGGAAACTGGCGATCTGGTCGAAGTCGCCATCGACCCGGATGCCGTAATGGGCCGAGAGTTCCGGGATCAGGTTGCCGCGGTACCGCTTGCCGTTGCGCTGGATGCCCGCGATCTTGTCGAAGAACGTGGACAGGATCCGCGTGTAGGGGTTGCGCACGCAGGTGAAGGCCGGGGCAGTCCCGGCCCGCACCACCGCCTCAATCCGCGGCTGGCTGGCGTCCTGCGCCCACTTGTGCAGCCCTTCGGTCGCATCGTGGATGTCGCCGTCGTAGTAGCGCCCGTGGTCGGCATAGAACATGATCTGCCCGATGGTCGAGCACGCGCATTTCGGCACGACCCGGTACACCAGGGTCTCGCTTTCGGTCATCCAGGTTCCGGGAAAGGCCACGGCGCTCCGTCTCCTCGCGCGGGGGTTGCAGAACTTTCCCCTGTAGTGTCACGTCTTCCGGGGTTTATCTAGGCATCCCGCCGCGCCTGACCGAGGGCCCGCACCCGCCATGGCGAAGATCGCCTTCCTGATCCTGTGCCACCGCGACCCCGATGGCATCGCGGCCCAGGCCGCGCGGCTGACCGCCGCGGGCGACTGCGTGGCAATCCACCTGGATGCGGGCGCAGGACGGGCCGCCGAACGCACGCTGCGCGCGGCACTGGCAGGCAACCCCAACGTCGCCTTCGCGCCCCGCCTGCGCTGCGGCTGGGGCGACTGGTCGCTGGTCGCGGCGACCCTTCAGGCCGTCCGCACCGCGCTGCACGCCTTCCCGGACGCCACGCACCTGTACCTGATCTCGGGCGACTGCATGCCCATCAAGCCCGCGCATCACGTCCACGACCGCCTCGATGCCGAGGATCGCGACTGGATCGAAAGCGTCGATTTCCACACCTCGGGCTGGATCCGCACAGGGCTGGTGCAGGAACGCCTGATCTATCGCCACCCGTTCAACGAACGCCGCCGGAAGCGCCTGTTCTACACCAGCCTTGCCCTGCAGCAGCGCCTGGGCCTGACCCGCCCGCTGCCCCGCGACCTGACGGTGATGATCGGCAGCCAGTGGTGGTGCCTGCGCCGCACCACGCTCGAGGCGATCCTGACCTTCCTGAAAAAGCGCCCCGACATCGTGCGGTTCTTCCGCCTGACCTGGATCCCCGACGAGATCTTCTTCCAGACCCTCGTGCGCCACCTGATCCCGGCGCCGCAGATCGTCAGCCGCCCGCCCACCTTCCTGATGTTCACCGACTACGGGATGCCGGTGAACTTCCACACCGACCACCTGGATTTCCTTCTCGGACAGGACGCCTTCTTTGCCCGCAAGATCAGCGCCGAGGCGCCGGACCTGCGCGCGCGCCTGGGCGACGTCTGGGTGGACGACCGGCCGCCCGCGCCGCTGGCCGGCGACGGGCGGCGCCTGTTCGCCTTCCTGACCGGGCGGGGCCGGACCGGCGGCCGCTTCGCTCCGCGCATCTGGGACAGCGGGGCGCAGCTTGGGGTCGGTCGCCGCCTGTCGGTGATCGTGTGCAAGAAGTGGCACGTCGGCAAGCGCCTTGCCGCCCGCCTCCGGCACGAAGGCTGGCCCGGCATCGACTACCTGTTCGACGAGGACGCAACCGAGATGCCCGATCTGGGCGGGATCGAGACCGGGCTGGACCGCCGCTCGCGCCATGGCCCGGCCCTGTTGCGCCTGATCTTCGACCGGCTCGGCACCGACCGTCTGACCATCTGCCTCGACCCCGCGCGCATCGACGTGGCCCGCGAACTGGCCGCGGGCCCGGGCGACGTGCGCTTCCTCGACCTGCGCTGCCGCTTCACCGACGACTACCTTGCGGGGCACGCCCGCCGGATCGGCCTGATCGGACCGCAGACGCAGGCCGCAACCGTCGCAGGGCTGTTGCCCACCCTGAAGCGCGCGATCGCGGACGAGGCCGACCGCCTGGCCACCGCGGACCTGCCCGGCTATCGCCTGCTGCGCGAAGGCGACCCCGCGACCGACGCGGCGCAGGCTCTGGCGCGGACCTGGGATCTGCCCTACGACAGGGCCGCAGCGATCGCCGGGGACCCGGCGATGTTCGCCGACTGACCGCCATGGGAGGGACCGCGATGGCCTATGACTATGATCCCTCGAACATCTTCGCCCGCATCCTGCGGGGCGAGATCCCGAACCGCACGGTGCTCGACACGGCCCATGCGCTGGCCTTCCACGACATCCGGCCGCAGGCCCCGGTGCATGTGCTGGTGATCCCGAAGGGGCCCTATCTCAGCGCGGCCGATTTCCACGCGGGCGCGAGCGAGGCCGAGATCGCGGGCTTCTGGCGCGCGGTGAACCAGGTGGCGAAGCAG
>DBBA01000080.1:7266-7629 GCA_002291955.1 Rhodobacteraceae bacterium UBA996
ATGTGCTGGTGATCCCGAAGGGCGCCTATGTCACCCATGACGACTTCATCGAGCGCGCCACCGCCGACGAGATCGCAGGCTTCAATGCGACCGTCGCGCAGGTCTGCCGCATGGTCAAGGTGCATCCCGGCGCGGGCGGTGGCGGGTATCGGCTGATCACCAATGCGGGCGCGGACTCGATGCAGGAGGTCCCGCATTACCACGTCCACATCCTGGGCGGGCGTCCGCTGGGGCGGCTGGTGGACCCGGCTGCCTGAAGGGTGCGGCCTGAAGGGGGCGGGCGGGCGCGCAACGCCCGCCGCGCCCGGGACAGTCAGCCGACGGCCAGCACGCCCCCCGCGACCGCCACCAGCGCGCCCATGA
>DBBA01000374.1 GCA_002291955.1 Rhodobacteraceae bacterium UBA996
CGCCCTCGACCGCCAGGACGGATCGGCGGCGCGCGAGCGGCAGGGTGAAGGTGCCAAGGCCCGCGAACAGGTCCACAACCGGCCCCGCATCGCCAAGCGCATCCGTCACGGCGGCGACCAGCGCGGCCTCGCCATCCGCGGTGGCTTGCAGGAAGGCGCCGGGGGGCGGAGCGACGGGGATGCCGCCGATGCGCAGGATGGGCGGCGCGAAGACCGCCAGCACGTCGCCGTTCCACGTCAGTCGCGCCACGCCGGGTCGGTCCGCGGCGGCGACCAGCGCCGTGGTCAGCGCGCGGTCGGCGGGCTTGCCCCCGGTGGTGGCGATGTCCACGCCGGTGTCGGTCGCTGTGATCGCAAAGGCGATCTCGGCGCTCCGCGACCCGCCCGCGACGGTCAGCGCGTGCAGGACGGGCAGCATCGCGGCCAGCGGCGGCGCCAGCAGATGACAGTCGGTCACCGGCACAAGCGTGTCGGACGCGGGCGCATGGAAGCCCACCAGCGCGCCGCCCTTAGTCCGCCGCCCGGCCAGCGTCGCCCGCCGCCGCGACCGGGGGGGCGAGGTGTGGACGCCCGTGATCGGCGCGGCCAACCCTTGCGCGGCCAGCGCGATGCGGACGACATCCGCCTTCCAACCGGCCACGAACCCGTCGGAGGCGTGCTGCAGCGCGCAGCCCCCGCAGGCGCGGTAGTGCGAGCAGGGTGCCCGAACCCGGTGCGGCGACGGCGTGACGATCCGCACATCGCGCAGCCGGTCCCCGCCCGGGGAGATGGCCGGCGTGCCGTCCACCACCTCGCCCGGCAGGGCGCGGGGAATGAACATCGGCCCGTCGGCGATCCCGTCGCCGTGGTGGCCCAGCCGCGCCACCGTCCAGGTCACGCGGGCCAACTCACTCGGCTGCGGCCCCCACCGCATCCTCGGTGCGGATGAACCCGCCCGACTGCCGGTTCCAGTAGCGCGCATAGGTGCCGCCCCGGGCCAGAAGGCTGTCGTGCGTGCCTTCTTCCACGATGCGGCCGGCCTCCATCACGATGATCCGGTCCATCTCGGACAGGGTGGACAGCCGGTGCGCGATGGCGAGCACGGTCTTGCCCTGCATTACGCGGACCAGCGCATCCTGGATCGACGCCTCGACCTCCGAATCCAGCGCGGATGTCGCTTCGTCCAGCACCAGGATGGGCGCGTCCTTCAGGAACGCGCGGGCCAGCGCGATCCGCTGCCGCTGCCCGCCCGACAGCTTCACCCCGCGCTCGCCCAGGTGCGCGTCATACCCGGTGCGGCCCATGTGGTCCTTGAGGCCACCGATGAAGCCATGCGCCTCGGCCCGTTCGGCGGCCGCGATGGCCTCGTCCATCGTCGCATCGGGGCGGCCGTACAGGATGTTGTCCCGGGCCGAGCGATTGAACATCGCGGTTTCCTGCGTGACCATGGCGATCTGGCGGCGCAGGGATTCCTGCGTCACGTCACGCACATCCTGCCCGTCGATGCGCACGGCGCCCTTCTCGGTGTCGTAGAGCCGCAGCAGCAGTGCCACGAGGGTGGACTTGCCCGCGCCCGAGGCGCCGACAATGCCGACCCGTTCGCCCGCGCGGATGGTCAGCGAGAAGCCGTCGATTCCCCCCGTGCGGCGGCCATAGGCGAAGCCCACGTTGTCGAACGTGATCTCGCCCCGGACGCGGGCCATCACGGCGGCGCCGGGCGTGTCGGCCAGCGTGTAGGGCGGGGTCAGGGTGCGCATGCCGTCCTCGACCTCGCCCACATTGGCATAGATGCCCATCAGCGACATGCTGACCCAGCCCGTCATCTGCGCGATGCGGATGGAAATGGCGCCCGACGCGGCGATGTCGCCTGCGCTGGCCGCACCTTCCGCCCACAGCAGGACCGACCCGCCCACCAGGATCACCGGCAAGAGCCCGGCCAGCGCCATCAGCGTCAGCCGGAACCACGATGACACCGCCCCGAAATCGAGCGCACGCTCGCGATAGCGGTCCATGGAGCGCAGCGCGTTGCGATCCTCGAAGTCCTGATGGGCGAACAGTTTCACCGTCTTGATGTTGGTGATCGTGTCCACGACCTGCCCGGTCACGTTGGCGCGGGCGGAGGCGCGGGCGGTGGAGGTGCGCCGGATGCGCGGCAGGAACAGCTTGATGAGGCCGAGGTAGAGGCCCAGCCACACCAGAAGCGACAGCGCCACCCAGCCGTCGATGGCGATCAGGAACACGACCGAGCCGAGTATCGACGCGATGGCAAAGGCCACGACGTTGATCGTCTCGGACGCCACTTCGGTCACGGCGCGGGCCGCCTGCATCTGCTTCTGCGCGATGCGGCCCGCGAAATCGTTGTCAAAGAAGGTGACCGCCTGCCCCATGGTCCAGCGGTGGAGCCGCGACAGCACCTGCGGCATGACATTGGGCTGCACCCAGAGCGAGTTCGTGGCCGACGACGCGCCGAACACCAGCGGACGGATGATCAGGTAGAAGACGCCGAACGCCACGACCAGCCACAGGTGGTCCGCGAAAAACCCGGCGGGGCTGGCCGCGGTGGACACCGCATCGACGACCTGCCCCAGAAGCCAGGCCGACACGACTTCCAGCGTGCCCGCCAGCGCCGACACCGCGCCCGCGGCGAACAGCATCGGCCAGGACCCGTCCAGGCACCAGCGGAAGAACGCGCCAAGCGTCTGCGGCGGGGCGCGGTCGATGCGCTGGAACGGGTCGGTCTTCATTCGGCAGCCTCGGCCACGTCGGTGCCGATGAACCCGCCCGACTGGCGGTTCCAGAAGCGCGCGTACAGGTCGTCGGCGGCCAGAAGTTCGGCATGGCTGCCCTGTTCGGCCACATGTCCGCCGTCGAGCACCAGGATCCGGTCCATCCGGGCGATGGTGGACAGGCGGTGCGCGATGGCGATGACCGTCTTGCCCTCCATCACGCCATACAGCGTCTGCTGGATGGCGGCTTCCACTTCGCTGTCGAGCGCGCTGGTCGCCTCGTCCAGCACCAGGATCGGCGCGTCCTTCAGGATGGTGCGGGCAATCGCGATGCGCTGGCGCTGGCCGCCCGACAGCTTCACCCCGCGTTCGCCCACCTGCGCGTCGTAGCCGCGGCGCCCCTCCTGGTCGGTCAGGCCCAGGATGAAGTCATGCGCCTCGGCCCGCCGGGCGGCATCCAGCATCTCGGCCTCGGTCGCATCGGGCCGACCATACAGGATGTTGTCGCGGACTGACCGGTGCAGAAGGGCGGTTTCCTGCTGCACCATGCCGATCTGCGACCGAAGGCTGGATTGGGTGACGCCGCGGATGTCCTGCCCGTCGATCAGGATCGCCCCGCCGTCGGCGTCGTAGAAGCGCAGGATCAGCTTGACGAGGGTCGATTTCCCCGCGCCGGACCGGCCGACGATGCCGATCTTCTCGCCCGGCTGGATGGTCAGGGAAATGCGGTCGAGGCCGCCCTTGCCCTGCCCATAGTGGTGGCTGACCTCGCGGAACTCGATCCGGCCGTGGGTCAGGCGCAGGGCGGGGGCGCCGGGCGCGTCGGTCAGGGTCACCGGCTGGGCAATGGTCTGCATCCCTTCGGCCACGACGCCCAGGTTCTGCACGAGGTTCGTGGTCGCCCACATGATCCAGTAGGTCATGTTGTTCAGCCGCAGGACAAGTGCCGCCGCGGCGGCGACGGTGCCCGCCGTGGCGCTGCCCTGCGCATAGAGCCAGATCGCCAGCCCGGTGACCGACACGATCAGGAACCCGTTCAGCGTGGTCAGCGTGACATCCATGCGGGTGATGATCCGCATCTCGCGCAGGAAGGTCTGGCGCGAATGCTCGATCGCTTCCTTGGCATAGTCCACCTCGCGGTCGTGGTGGCCGAACATCTTGACCGCGTGGATGTTGGTGTAGCTGTCCACCACGCGCCCCGTGATCGCCGACCGGGCATCCGACGATGCCTTGGACGCAGGCCCTGCGTTGCGGATCGTCCAGCGCATCAGCGCGATGTAGCCCGCGACCCAGACGAGCATCGGCAGCACCAGCCAGGGGTCGGCACCTGCCAGCATCGCCGCCGCGCCGATGAAGGTAGAGACCGAGAAGGCGACCGCGTCGAACACCTGGAACGCGGCCTCGCCCGCCGCGGGGGGGGTCTGCATGATGCGGTTGGCGATGCGCCCGGCAAAGTCGTTCTCGAACCAGCCGACGGGCTGGCGCAGGACGTGGCGATGCGCGCGCCAGCGGATCAGGGTGCCGAAGTTCGGCAGGACGGTGTTGTGCAGCAGCACCGTGTCGAAGGCCGACACCGCGGGCCGCACCACCAGCACGAACAGGCCCGCCAGCAGGAATTCGGTGCCGTGGCGGGCCAGCACGTCGGCGGGCGCTCCTTGCGCCAGCAGGTCCACCATGCGGCCGACGTACCAGATCAGCGCGACTTCCATCGCGGCGACCAGCACCTTGCCCACCGTCGCCGCCGCGAAGACCCAGCGGAACGGGCGCACGTAATCCCGCAGGAACGGCCAGAGCCGCTGCGGGGGCGTGTCGGTCTCCTGATACGGCGTATAGGGATCGACGAGGTTTTCGAAGAAGCGGAACATCGCCCGACCTCGCGTTGCCGTCGGGATATAGACCGGATTGGCGGTCAGGAAAACCGGGCGTCGGACAGAAGTTCGGATTTCGTGGGCTTGAAGCGGGCGGCGATCCAGGCGGCTTCGAGGGCGGCAAGGCGGGTGCCGAGGGCCTCGCCCGACAGCCCCGGCATCAGGTCGGCCGCACGGACCGGAAAGCGGGCGGCGGCGCCGTGGGCGATGGCGGCGGGGTCGGGCGTGGGGCCGCCGCGTGCGGCACGCAGCAGGGCCGCGGCGCGGCCGTCCGATGCGCCCAGACGATAGCCGAGTTCATGGTCGGGCATGGGTCCGCCGGCTGCCTCGGTCAGCCGCGACAGGCGCCGCGCCTCGGCCTGCGACAGCTTCAGACGGGCGGACGGGTCGGGGCCACCGAGGCTTGCAAGCCGAAGGACCGGGTCGGGCGGCAGACCCTGTTCCAGCGCGATCAGGGTCTCGAGGGGTGCCGTGGCGGTGCCCGGCAGGATTGCCGCAAGCACACCCGCCCCGGCCATCGCGGCCAGCGCCCCGCGCGGATCGGGCGCCGCGAGAAGCTTCAGCACCTCGGTCCGCACCCGTTCTGCCGACAGCGCGGCCAGCCCCGGCACCCCGCCTGCACAGGCGGTCAGCGCCGCAGGGTCGGGGTCGCCCCGCCCGTACCAGGCGTGGAAGCGGAAGAAGCGCAGGATGCGCAGATAGTCCTCGGTGATCCGGGACTGCGCGTCGCCCACGAAGCGCACGCGGCCTGCCGAAAGGTCGGCAAGTCCGCCGGTCGGGTCGGTCACATCGCCGTGAGCGTCCGCGTAAAGCGCGTTCATGGTGAAGTCGCGCCGCGCGGCGTCGTCCTCCAGCCGGTCGGCAAAGGCCACCACGGCGTGCCGCCCGAACGTCTGCACGTCGCGGCGGAACGTCGTCACCTCGAACGGCTCGCCTGCCACGATCACCGTCACCGTCCCGTGGTCGATGCCGGTGGGCTTCACCGCCAGCCCGGTGGCTTCGCACAGCGCGGTCACCCGGTCGGGCCGGGCGTCGGTCGTGAGGTCGATGTCGGTGGGTCCTGCGCCGAGGACTGCGTCGCGGACGCAGCCGCCCACGAAATACGCCCGGTGCCCGCCGCCCGTGATCGCCGCCATCACCGCGCGCGGTCCGGGGGCGGTCAGCCAGGGCGCGGTCATCCTCACGCTGCGTCCAGCCGGTCGGCCAGCCCCCGCAGGATGCGCGCCGTCGCGCCCCAGATGTAGTAGGGGCCCCAGGGCACGGCGTTGTAGCGCCGCCGCTGCCCGCGCCAGAGCCGCGACTGGATGCCATAGCGCGCCGGATCGGCGACGTGGGACAGGGGCACGGCGAACACCTCGTCCACCTCGCCCGGTTCGGGGCGGGGGGTGAAGGGGACGGTGACCAGCGCCAGCACCGGCGTCACCTCGAACCCCGTGACCGTGCGGTGGGATGGCAGTTCGCCCAGCACCGTGACGGCGGCGGGCGGCAACCCGATCTCCTCGGACGCCTCGCGCAGGGCGGCGCCCACCGGTCCGCCATCTCCGTCATCGACCTTGCCGCCCGGAAACGCCACCTGCCCGGGGTGGTGGCGAAGGGCGGACGCGCGTTTGGTCAGGATCACGCGCGGAACGGAGCCGGTCGCATCCACCGCGACCAGCACTCCCGCCGGGCGCCACGCCACGGCGCCCGGATCGGCGCCCGGGTTCAGGTCATAGTCCGACGACGGCCGCGCCGGGCGATCCAGCGCGGCCGCCAGCCGGGCGCGGAGCGCGTCAGTCGTCACGCCCCGGCTCATGCAATGCGGCTGCCTCGGCCGCCGCAGCGGCGCGGCGCTCGGCCTCGAACCCCACGGTCAGGGGATCGAGCACGTAATGCGCCCCGCAGAACTGGCAGTCTGCCGTTACCGTGCCCGCATCCGTCGTCATGTGGCGGATGTCCTTGTCGGAATAGATCGACAGGCTCTGGCGCACGCGATCCTCGGAACAGGTACAGCCGAAGCTGATCGGCTGGGGGTCATAGACGCGCGGGCCTTCCTCGTGGAACAGGCGCACCAGAAGGTCGGTCGGCTGCACCGAGGGGCCGATCAGCTCCATCTCCTCGACGGTGTCGAGCAGCAGGTTCGCCCGGTTCCAGTGGTCGGCATCGTCGCCGTCCACCAGGTCGGATGCGCCCAGAAGCCCGCCTTCGCCCGACCCGCCACCGTCCACGAAGGGCGACGCCTTGGGCATGTGCTGCAGCATCACGCCGCCCGCGCGCCAGTGCTGCGCGCCGCCCGGCGTCTGCGACCGGCCGTAGGTCAGCGCGAACCGCGTGGGCAGCTGTTCCGACTGCGCGAAATGGGTTTCCGCGCAGGACGCCAGCGACCCGCCCGCGATGGGGGTGATCCCCTGATAGGGCACCGTGCCCGGCCCCTGGTCGATGAGGATGGCAAAGTAGCCCTCGCCGATCTGCGGGAAGCCGGGGCCGTTCGCGTCCAGCCGGTCGGCGTCGTAGCTCGCGTAGGCGCGGATGCGCGCAGGCTCGCCGTCGGCGGTCGGCCCGTAGTAGTCGGTCGCGATCAGCCGGGCCGGGCCGTTGCCGCGCACCTGCAGCGACAGCTTCCAGCGCAGCTTGATCGTCTGGCCGATCAGCGCCGTCAGCAGCGCGGTTTCGGCAACCAGCGCCTCGATCACCGGGGGATAGTCGTGCTGGGCAAGGATGCGGTCGAGCGCGCCGTCAAGACGGGCGACCCGGCCGCGGATGTCGGAACGGTCAAGCTGGAACGGCAGGATGGTGTCGTCCCAGGCGATCTGTGCGCCAAGCGTCATGGCCTATCCTTCGTGACCTGGGGTTGCGAAGCGGTCTATATAACGGCAAGGGCGCCCGCCGGAAGGGCGGGACCGGCAGGAACAGGGCAGGCATGACCAGACGGTATGGCGAACCCGTGCGCAAGGACCAGCGGTATCGCGCGCGGCCCGGCGTCTATGCGGTGCTGGTGCGGGGCGGCGACGTGCTGCTGACGCACCAGATGGACCCCGACCCCGAATTCCAGTTGCCCGGCGGCGGCATCGACCCCGGCGAAAGCCCGATCCGCGCCCTGCACCGCGAGGTGTGGGAGGAAACCGGCTGGCACATCGGCGCCGTCCGCAGGCTGGGGATGTACCGGCGCTTCACCTACATGCCGGAATACGACCTGTGGGCGGAAAAGCTGTGCCACATCTACCTGGCGCGGCCCGCCCGCGCGCTTGGGCCGCCGCCGGAACCGGGGCACACGGCCCTGTGGGCGCCGCTAGCCTATGCTGCCGCGATGCTGACCAACACGGGCGACGCCGATTTCGTGCGGCGGCTGTCGGTCAGTCTGCCGGGTCGGCGCCGCCCGTGAATTCATAGACCACCGCCGACACGTCGTCGGCGAATTCGTCCGATCCCGACCGTTCGGCGATCCGCCAGACCAGTGCCTCGAGCATCTCGTCGGGGGGCAGGTCGCGGTGTTCCAGCGCAAGGCGCACCACCTCGCCCTCGCCCAGTTCGCGGCCGTCGGTATCGGTCGCCTCGGTCAGGCCGTCGGACATCAGGAGCAGCCGGTCGCCGGGGCGCAGCATCACCTCGACCCGGGTGTAGCGCGCATCGGGGATCAGCCCGATCGGCAGCCCGCCCTGCCCCACCCGTTCGACCGACCCGTCGGCGCGCAGCACATAGGGGTGCGGGTGCCCCGCCTGCACCAGCGCGACCTTGCCCGTCTTCAGGTCGGTCTCGGCATAGATGCAGGTCAGGTACTGGTCGGTGCCGATCTGGTCGAGCAGGAGCCGGTTCAGCCGCGCCGCCGCAACCTCGGGCGGCCAGGGGTCGGCGCGGTTGCGGCCCGACAGCGACAGCGCCACGTTCGCCTCGGGCGTGACCGACGTGAGGATGCCCGCCAGCCGTGCGGCCAGCATCGCTGACGCGACGCCATGCCCCGACACGTCGATGGCATAGAAGCCGACGCGCCGCGCGTTCACCTGGAACCAGCCCACCAGATCGCCGCCCACCCGCCCCGACGGGCGGAGAAGCGCCGCGATCCGCCCGGGTCCGAAGTCGCGCGTGCGTTCCCGCACCAGCGTCATCTGAAGCTTGCGCGCCTCGATCAGGTCACGGTCGAGCGCATCGTGGACCGATTGCAGCGTCTCGAACGCGGCGGCCATCAGGCGGGACTGGTCCGACAGTTCGCGCTGCGTCTCGACGATCCGGATGCCCGCGTTGATCCGCGCCCGGAATTCGGTCGGGCTGACGGGCTTGGACAGGAAATCGTCCGCCCCCATCTCCAACCCGCGGGCGATATCCTCTTTCCCGGTCTTGGACGTCAGCAGGACGAAATAGGTGTAGGGATCGCCCTTCAGCCGGCGCACCGCGTCGCAGAACGCCAGGCCATCAAGGCCGGGCATCACCCAGTCGCTGACCACGATGTCATAGGGTGTCTCCCGCGCGCGGGCGAGGCCTGCGTTGCCATCCACCGCCTCGTCCACGGCGAAGCCCATCCGTTCCAGCTGCCGGGCCAAGAGCTTGCGGTGCGCGGTGCTGTCATCCACGACCAGCGCCCGCCGCGCGCGCGGCGTTGCCCTGATCTGCTCCTGCAACTCGCGGAGTCGCTTCCGTCCCGGCACGTCCCAGCCTCCCCAGCCCACGCGCCCGCACTGTCGCTGCCAGGGTTTAACCCAAGGATAAGGCGACAAATTTCCGAAAATGGGGGGCTGTTACCCCGTCTTAAGCCGGACCGGTCACACTGCCCCGAACCGTGGCAGGGGGGTCGCATGATTCGCTGGGACAGGTACGAGGAACTGCGATCCGAGGTCGGCGATGACGACCTGGCCGAGATCGTCGATCTCTTCTTGCTGGAACTCGAGGACTCGGTGGCGGCGATCATGTCGGCGCCGCCGTCCGGGCTGACGGCCGACGCCTTCCATGCGCTCAAGGGCAGTTGCCTGAACATCGGCTTCGATGCGCTGGCTGACCTGTGCGCCCATGCCGAGCAGGCCGTGGCGCGGGGCGAAGGCGAGGGGATCGATCGCACCCGCCTGGCTGAGGTCTACGCCGCCTCGCGCACCGCGTTCGAGGGGCGGCTGCGCAACGCCGCCTGACGGGCCGCGCCTGCGGCTCAGACCAGGAATTCCGCCAGCACCTCGTCCGCGGTGATGTCGCGATAGGGAAAGCCGCCCGCCTCCATCCGCGCGAACAGCAGGGGGAAGTTGGCGGGGTCCGTCGTCTCGATCCCCAGAAGCACCGACCCGAAGTTGCGGTTCGACTTCTTCAGGTACTCGAACCGCGCGATGTCGTCGTCGGGGCCCAGCGTGGCCAGGAAATCGCGCAGGGCGCCGGGCCGCTGCGGCAGGCGCAGGATGAAGTACTTCTTCACTCCCGCTGCGCGCTGGGCGCGTTCCTTGACCTCGGGCAGGCGTTCGAAGTCGAAGTTGCCGCCCGTCGTCACGCAGACGACCGTGCGCCCCGCGATCCGGTCGCGCAGGTCCTTCAGCGCATCGACGGACAGGGCGCCCGCGGGTTCCAGCACGATGCCTTCGACGTTCAGCATGGACAGGATCGTGGTGCACAGCCGGTCCTCGTCCACCGTCATCACGTCGCGGTGGCGGACGTTGCGCAGGATCTCGAACGGACGTGCGCCGATGCGGGCCACGGCGGCACCGTCCACGAAGGTGTCGATCCGGGGCAGGGTCTGCGGTGCGCCCACGTCCAGCGCCGCGGCCAGGCTGGGGGCGCCTACGGGTTCCACATAGATGACCGTCGTCGTGGCCCCGACGGCGGCCAGATAGGCGGTCATCCCCGCCGACAGCCCGCCGCCACCCACCGGCACGACCAGCACGTCAGGCGCGCGGCCCAGTTGCGCCAGCATCTCGACCGCCACGCCGGCCTGCCCCTCGATCACGTCGGGGTCGTCGAAGGGCGACAGGAACTGCGCGCCCTCGGCCGTGCAGAACGCCTGCGCGGCCCGCAGCGTGTCGTCGAAGTAGTCGCCGGTCAGCCGGATCGTCACCGCGTCACCACCGAAGGTGCGGGTCTTGGCGATCTTCTGCTGCGGCGTCGTCACCGGCATGAAGATCGTGCCGCGTACGCCGAAATGGCGGCAGGCAAAGGCCACGCCCTGCGCGTGGTTCCCCGCACTTGCACAGACGAAATGCCCCTGTCCCGGGTTCGCTGCCCGCACCTTGCGCATCGCGTTGAAGGCACCCCGCAGCTTGTAGCTGCGGACAGGCGTCAGATCCTCGCGCTTCAGCCAGATGTCGGCGCCGTATTCCGCCGACAGGTGGTCGTTGCGCTGCAGGGGCGTGGGGTCGAACAGGGCGCGCACGGCCTCGGCGGCGGCTTCGGCCCGGTGGCGGAAATCGGCTGTGCGTGCGGTGTCCATCGCGTGGGCGTAGCAGCAACGGCCGGGCTTTTCCACCGCGGGCGCGCGCCCTTGCCACCGCACTTGTCGGGCTTCGGGAAAGGGACTAGACGCCTGCGGGTTTTACGCGACGGGGGAGCAGCAGATGGATGCGCCGAAGAAGGTGGTGCTGGCCTATTCGGGGGGGCTCGACACCTCGATCATCCTGAAATGGCTGCAAACGACCTATGGCTGCGAGGTGGTGACCTTCACCGCCGATCTGGGCCAGGGCGAGGAACTGGGACCGGCGCGCGACAAGGCGATCCTTCTGGGGATCAAGCCCGACAACATCCACATCGTGGACGTGCGCGAGGAGTTCGTGCGCGACTTCGTCTTCCCGATGTTCCGGGCGAACGCGGTGTACGAGGGGCTGTACCTGCTTGGCACCTCCATCGCGCGGCCGCTGATCGCGCAGCATCTGGTGCGGATCGCGGAAGCGACCGGCGCCGATGCAGTGGCCCATGGCGCGACCGGCAAGGGCAACGACCAGGTGCGGTTCGAACTGGGCGTCGCCGCGCTGAACCCCGGACTGCGGGTGATCGCGCCGTGGCGGGAGTGGAACCTGGCCAGCCGCACGCAGCTTCTGGCCTTCGCCGAGGCGCACCAGATCCCCATCGCCAAGGACAAGCGCGGCGAGGCGCCGTTCAGCGTGGACGCGAACCTCTTGCACACCTCGTCCGAGGGGAAGGTGCTGGAGGACCCGTCGCAGGAAGCGCCCGATTTCGTGGCGCAGCGCGTGGTGCGGCCCGAGGATGCGCCCGATGCGCCCGAGATGGTGGAGATCGAGTTCGAGCGCGGCGATGCGGTGGCGGTGAACGGCGAACGCCTGTCGCCCGCTGCGCTGCTGGCGAAGCTCAACGAACTCGGCGCCAAGCACGGCGTGGGGCTGCTGGACCTGGTCGAGAACCGGTTCGTCGGCATGAAGTCGCGGGGCCTGTATGAAACCCCGGGCGGCACGATCCTGCTGGAGGCGCACCGGGGGATCGAGCAGATCACGCTCGATGCCGGGGCCGGGCACCTCAAGGACAGCATCATGCCGCGCTATGCGGAGCTGATCTACAACGGCTTCTGGTTCAGCCCGGAACGCGAGGCGCTGCAGGCCCTGATCGACAGGACGCAGGAGCATGTGACGGGCCACGTCCGCGTGAAGCTGTACAAGGGGTCGGCCCGGACCGTGGCGCGCTGGTCGAAGCACAGCCTGTATTCCGAGAAGCACGTCACCTTCGAGGAGGACGCGGGCGCCTATGACCAGAAGGACGCGGCAGGGTTCATCCGCCTGAATGCCCTGCGCCTGCGCCTGATCGCGGCCCGGAACCGCCGGGTGGGCGGCTGACGGCGTCAGCCTCGGCCTGAAGGACCGCCGCGACCAGACGGACCGGCAGGGTCAGGTCCTGCGCGGCGGCCTGCAGGTCGTCGAGCAGGCTGGCGCGCGTGGCAAGGAGCCCGCCGATGCGGAACAGGTCGGTCGTGGTGCGCGCGGCGACGGTGACGCGGCCGTGCCCGGTGGTGCCGCGATAGAGCATCAGGTGCGGGCTGACGGTGCCGCGCAGGTCCGCCATCAGGCGGGTGACAGCGACCAGCCCCGGGTCGTCCGGCGGGACGGGCCGGTCGGCCCAGATGCCGTAGTCATCGCGATGGACCGCGAAGGTGCCGACCTGCACCCGGTCGGCCGTCTCCATCGGTCCGCCAGCAGTGAACAGACCCCACCCGCTGCTGATGGGGGCGATGTAGAGGTCGGGCAGGGGCGCGGAGGTCGCGACCTCGGCCACCACGCCGCGGAACAGGGTCGAGCTGTTCTTGCCGCCGCGCTCGATCCGCACCTCGGCCAGGCGGATGGCGCGGCCGGCGATGTGGCCGGACAGCACATCCTCGGCCCGGCGGCGCCTGCCGTAGGGGAGAAGCCCGTCGGGCAGGCCGTCGAGGAACGCGGGGTCGGGGCCGCGGTGCGTCAGACCGATGGTCGCGGCGACGGCGGGCAGGATCAGCGCGGCGTGCCGCTGCCGGGTGCGCTGCACGATCACGGTGATGGCGACGACGGCCAGGATGGCGGCCAGCCCGGCCAGTTGCTCGGGAACCGAGTCGGGGTCCTTGGCGGTCAGCCAGACCCGGGTGCCGACGACCGCGACGACGGCCGCGAGCGCGACGAGCGCGAGCCCCGTGTTGCGGGCGGCGCGCATGGCGGGCAGCACGGCATCCAGCGCGCGGGCCGGGTCGAAGCCGGGCGGCGCGGGGTCAGGCGGAGACAAGGGCGTGCGCCCGCAGGCGGTCGTAGTGGGGCAGGGCCGCATCGGCGAGCCGCGCGGCTTCGCCCGTCAGGACGGGCAGCGGGCCTTCGGCCGTGTCGAACCCGGTCGAGGCGTGGACCGCCCCGTACCAGTGCGGCGCCCACGCGCCGTCACAGGGTTTCGGGCCCGGAAGCCAAGCCAGCATGGCCGGGTCGAAGGGGATCGCCAGTGCCGCGCACAGCGCGCGGAGCGCGGGTTCGGGCGTGGCGCGGATGGCGGCGCTGTCGATCACGAGGGGCGCGTGGCCCAGCCGGTCGGCCACCCGGTCGAAGATTTCGGCCTGCTGGGTGAAGCCGAGATCGGCGAGCGTGGGGCTCTCGCGCTTGGCGAGGTAGCTCGCCACGACGCGGGCCGGGTGGCGGATCAGGAAGGCGTGGGTGACCGAGTCCATCCAGCCCTCGGGCCAGCCTGCGACCATGTGGTGGGTCATGTGTTTCTGGTAGAACAGGGTCTTTCCCGGCGGGATCGGGGCCAGAAGCCGCTGCGCGACCGTTGCGGGGTCGGCGGACTGGCTGGCCAGCACCGCGTCGTGCATGGGATGGATCACGCCGGTGGCCGTCAGGTAGGCGGCGTAGAAGGGTTCATCGACGGCGATGCAGTCGACGCGGTTCGCAAAGGCGTACATCAGCGCCGTGGACAGGTTCCGCGGCCCGGACCACATGGCGATGGCCCTGGTCATGGCGTCGCGGCGGGGGGCTTCGCGCCCCCCTGACCCCCCGCGGGATACTTGAGCCATATCGAAGGCAGCAGGGTCATGCACCCACGAGAGCCTTGTAGAGGTCGCGCAGGCGCGCGGTCACGGGGCCCATCTGGCCGGTGCCTATGGTGCGGCCGTCCACCTGGCCCACCGGCGTCTGCGCGCCGAAGGTGCCGGTCAGGAACATCTCGTCCGCCGAGTAGACATCGACGAGGGTATAGTTGCGTTCGAACACCGGGATGCCGTTCGCCCGGCACAGGTCGATCACCGCCTGACGGGTGATGCCGTTCAGGCAGTAGTCGCCGGTACTGGTCCAGACCTGCCCCTTGCGCACGATGAAGACGTTGCACGCGTTCGTCGTGTTCACGAAGCCGTGGACGTCGAGCATCAGCGCCTCGTCCGCGCCGGCCTTTTCCGCCGCGATGCAGGCGAGGATGCAGTTGAGCTTGGAGTGGGTGTTGAGTTTCGGGTCCTGCGTCATCGGCAGGCCGCGCAGGTGGGGGACCGTCGCCAGCCGGATGGGCCTGGGGATGGACGGACGCGAGTGTTCCATGATGATCGCCATGGTCGGCCCGCTGCGCGACAGTTTCGGGTGCTGGAAGGGCCGCGCCTTGATGCCCCGCGTGACCATCAGGCGGGCGTGCGCGTCGGTCGTCATGCCGTTTGCCGTTTGCGTGTCGAACAGGGCCTGTTTCACCTGGTCCTTCGTGCGTCCGATATCGAGGTCGATGGCCAGCGCCGCATCGAACAGGCGGTCGATGTGGGCGTCGAGGAAGGCCCAGCGGCCGCTATAGAGGCGGATCCCCTCCCACACGCCATCGCCCAGCATGAAGCCCGCGTCATAGACGCTGACGGTGGCCTGTGGCCGCGGTTTCAGGGTGCCGTTGACCCAGACGAGGATATCCTCGTTCCGCGCGTCGTCTTCGGCCTGGTGGGTGCTGACATGGTCATTCATGGGCCGGACGGTAGCCGGGCCGGGCGGGTGTCACAAGCGCGGGCGTCACAAGCGCGTGCGTCACGCCCTCGTGCCTTGCCGGACGGGCAGGTGCGGCGCGAGGTGGCGCGGTACCCGAAGGAGGTTCCCATGATCCGCGCGCTTGCCGTTCTGATGCTGCTGGCCCTGCCCGCCCGGGCCGAGACCATCGTGGTCGCGGGCGGCTGCTTCTGGTGTGTGGAAGCGGATTTCGAGCAGGTGGCGGGCGTGACCGGCGCGGTGTCGGGGTTCATGGGCGGGACAGTCGCGAACCCGACCTACCGGCAGGTGACGCGCGGCGGCACCGGGCATCTGGAGGCGGTCGAGATCAGCTATGATCCGGCGGTCGTGCCGCTGGACCGGCTGCTGGACCTGTTCCTGCGGTCCATCGACCCGACGGATGCGGGCGGGCAGTTCTGTGACCGGGGCGAGAGCTACACCACCGCGATCTTCGTGGCGGGCGCGGCAGAGCGGGCGGTGGCCGAAGCGGCAATGGCGCGGGCGGCGCGGGATCTTGGCGTTGCGGTGGTGACGTCGGTGCGGGACCGGGGGGCGTTCTGGGCGGCGGACGCCTATCACCAGGACTACTGGCGTTCGGACGATCTGATCATCACGCGGTTCGGGCCGCGGTCGAAGGCCAATGCCTACCGGCTCTACCGCGATGCCTGTGGCCGGGATTCGCGGCTGCGCACGGTCTGGGGCGAGGCGGCGTTCGTGAAGTAGGGCGAGGGGTCTTGCACCCCTCGCGCTCCCCGCAGGATATTTGGGGCACATCGAAGGGATCAGTACTGCCGCGGGGGGCGGGCCTTGTAGACCGGCAGCTTCCAGCCGAAGGCCATGCTGCCCGCGCGGGTGGCGAAGGTGACAGCGGCGCAGGCGATGAGTGCTGGCAGAGGCTGGCCGGTGGCGGCGAGGACGGCGAGCGCGGTGGCCGCGCCCGCGAATGCGCAGGTGACGTAGAGTTCGCCCTGTTTGAGGACGAGCGGCACCTCGTTGCAGACCACATCGCGCATCAGGCCGCCGAGGCAGCCGGTGACGACGCCCATCAGAAGGACGATGGAGGCGGGCTGCCCGCTGGCCGCTGCCGCCGCGACCCCGGCCGGGACGGCGACGGCCAGCGCGGCCGCATCGAACCACAACAGCGTACGGTAGCGGCTTTCCACCAGATGCGCCGTGAAGAACACGATGACCGCGGCGGCGGCGGCGACGCCCAGGTAGCGCGGGTCGGCCATCCAGAACACCGGGCGGTCCAGCAGCAGGTCGCGCACGGTGCCGCCGCCGACCGCGGTGAGTGATGCGATGAACACGAAGCCCACGATGTCGAGTTGCGCGCGGCTGGCGGTCAAGGCGCCGGTCACCGCGAAGACGAAGACCGCGGTGTAGTCGAGGAGTTGCAGCGCGGTCATGCGCCCGCCCCCGGCTTGAACGGTGCCATGCCGCCCCGGGCCAGCGCATCGGCGCGTTCGTTCTCGGCGTGGCCGGCATGGCCCTTGATCCAGCGCCAGTCCACCCGGTGCCGCGCCTGCGCCGTGTCCAGCCGTTGCCAGAGTTCCGCGTTCTTGACCGGCTTGCCGTCGGCGGTGCGCCAGCCGTTGCGCTTCCAGCCGTGGATCCAGCTGGTGACGCCGTTCTTCACATAGGCCGAATCGGTGACCACGATGATGGTGGCGGGGCGTTCCAGTGCCTCGAGCGCCTGGATCGCGGCCATCAGTTCCATGCGGTTGTTCGTCGTCAGGCCCTCGCCCCCCGACAGTTCGCGTTCGCGCAGCACCGTGTCGCCGTCGCGCGCGATCAGGAGGGCGCCCCAGCCGCCCGGCCCCGGGTTCCCGCTGCAGGCCCCGTCGGTATAGGCGAAAAGCTCAGGCAAGGGCGGTGTATCCCAGGGCCGCCACAACGCCCGCCGTCAGGATCAGGCGCAGGCGCATCCACCAGTCGGGGGCAAGGCCCTGCCGCCAGAAGGTCCAATCGAGAAGCAGGAGCCCCACGAAGCCGAAGATCAGGTTCATGGCGGCTGTCACCGGCCCGCCGCCGACCATGAAGAAGGCCCAGAGCGCCGGGATCACCGACAGCGCGTAGCCCGTGGTGGCGGCGACCGTCCCGGTGGCGCGGGTGGCAAAGCCCCACAGCACGCCTGACATGAAGGACAGGATGACGATCCCGTAGCTCAGTTGCACATAGGGGCCGATGAAGCGCGGTCCCAGCGCGCGCACGCCCCAGTCGGCCAGTCCCGGCGCGGCCAGCGTCAGGGCCCCCCAGGCAAACGGGATCAGCCCGGCAAGGCCAAGGATCAGCGCAGAAGTGGGGACGCGGTCCATGCGCGCCTTGTGCGCGAGGGGCCGCGCTGCGGCAAGGGGGATCAGCCCCGCTGCGACAGGGCGGTCAGGATGCGGGCCGACCGGCGCCAGATCGTGACAATGGTGCCGATCAGCACGACAACCAGCGCGATGACCACGGCCCAGGTGGTGCCGAACGCCAGCGCCTCGGCGGCACTTGCCAGCGCGCCGATGGTCACCGCCGCCATGCGGTGCGGCTTGGCCATCGGGCCGCTGTAGTCACTGCCCAACCCTTGGGCGCGCCCGAATTCGCGCAGGTAAGCGGTCGTCACCGCCAGCGCGCCCGCAAGCAGTCCCAGTGCGGGCGACCCTGCGGCGATCCCCACCCCCCACAGGATCAGCACGTCGGCGGCGCGGTCCGGCACCTCGTTCCAGAAGGCGCCGTCGGGCGACCCCATCCCGCCTTCGACCGCCACCATCCCGTCCAGCAGGTTGCACAGAAGCCGCATCTGCACGCAGGCGGCGGCAAGGATCAGGAACGGGACGGGGGCGGCGGTCGCGCCCCAGAAGCAGAGTGCCGCCAGCGCGGCGAAACCGACGCTCGCCTGGCTGATCAGGTTCGGGGGTACGCGGGCGTCCACCAGACGGTCGGTCAGGCGCGCTGCCCAAGCCGTTCCGCGGGATTTCAGCGGGCGGCGTTCGGTCGGAGTCTCGGTCATGTGGCGGACCAGAAGAAGCGGGTGAGATGGAAGAAGATCGGCGCGGCGAAGACGACGGAATCAAGCCGGTCCACGAAGCCGCCGTGGCCTGCGATCAGGTGGCCCCAGTCCTTGACCCCCCGGTCACGCTTGATCGCCGACATCACCAGCCCGCCCGCGACCCCCGCCAGACAGATGGCGAGCGACATCAACGCGGCCTGCCAGGGCGCGAAGGGCGTGATCCACCACAGCCCGGTGCCGACCAGCGTGGCGGTGGCGATGCCGCCCACGAACCCTTCCCACTTCTTTGATGGCGACAGGGTGGGCGCCAGCTTGCGGCGACCGGCCAGCTTGCCCC
>DBBA01000193.1 GCA_002291955.1 Rhodobacteraceae bacterium UBA996
GTGATGCCCGCGTCGGTCCAGGTCTTGCGCGTGGTCCGCGCGGCGGCGATGCGGCGGCGGTTCTCGGCGATCCGGGCCGGGTCCTTGTAGCCCCGCCCGTGGTCCAGGTGCACCACGGGCGCAGTGTAGCGCAGGTGGCGGCCGGCGATGCCCGAGTTCGCCAGGCGGATGCCGAATTCCTTGTCCTCGCCGCCATAGCCCATGCTCTCGTCAAAGCCGTTCACGGCCAGGATGGCCGCACGGAAGGCCGAGGCATTGGCCCCGCACCAGGTGCGCCGCACGGGGCTTGCACGCTCGAACGCGGCAAGGACGGGCTGCGGCAGGGGCGCGGACTTGAGCCAGGTCGTGACCCGGTCGAAGGCGCCCGCATGCGCCAGCCAGCCGCGGTCGAACACGCGGCCGCGGGTCACGTCGTCCTCGGTCACGGCCGCCGTGGGGGCGGCGGGCAGGCGGATCAGGCTGCCGGTGGCGTAGCGGCGCGGGTGCGCGAGTGCGACGTGGCGGGCGATGAAGCCCGGGTGCAGCAGGCAGTCGCCGTCGGTGAAGATCAGGAGATCCGCGTCCGACGTGGCGATGGCGCGGTTCAGGATCGTGCATTTGCGAAAGCCGCGATCCTCGTGCCAGACATGGCGGGTGGGCAGGCCGGGGTGCGCGGCGGCGAAGGCGTCAATCACCGCGCGCGTGTCCGGCCCCGATCCGTCGTCGGCGATGGCGACCGACCCGGGCGCGAGCCGCTGGCCCGCGATGCCGACGAGCGTCAGCCGCAGGGCGCGCGGGCTGTTGTAGGTGGAGACGATGAGTTCCGTCCGCATGCGCGCCGCTTACCCCCGCGTCCCGCGACGGGCAAGCATCACAGCGGCAGGGCGGTGGTGGCCTTGATCTCCTCCATGCTCAGAAGGGCGGTGACGTTGTAGATCTTCACCTCGGAAATCAGCGCCTGGTAAAAGGCGTCATAGGCCCGCGCATTGGGCACACGGACCTTCAGGATATAGTCGATCTCGCCCGCCAGACGGTGCGCCTCCTGCACCTCGGGGCGGGCGCGGAGGGCGTTCAGGAACCGGCGCTGCCAGTCGGCCTCGTGTTCCGAGGTGCGGATGAGGACGAAGAAACACGCCTCGAACCCCAGCTTCTCGGCATCGAGCACGACGGTCGGCGCGCTGACCACGCCCGCGTCGCGCAGCTTCTTCACGCGGTTCCAGACGGGGGTCTTGGAGGAGCCGACGTTCTTCGCGATGTCGTCCAGCGACTGCCCCGCGTCGCGTTGCAGCTCGGCAAGGATCTTCCGGTCGAGCGCATCCAGACGGACAGCCATTCCTGATCTTCCCTTGTTGTGGTCCGGGCGTTCCGTTGCGGCCGCCAGCCGGAACAGGCTTCCTTATCGGTGGCGCACGGTGGCCCCGTGCGGAACGTTTGTCCTATATTGCAGCTGCGAACAACAGGATTCCCGCCATGCGTCACTTTCCCGTCTTCGTCGATCTGGCCGGTCGCCGCGTGGTGCTGGCAGGCGGCGCGGATGCGGCGCTGGCGAAGCTGCGGATCCTGATGAAGACCGAGGCGCGGATCACCGTCTTTGCCGCCGACGCGGCGCCCGAGATTGCGGGCTGGGCGGCGGCCGGGCGGCTGGTGCTGGTGCCGCGTGCCTTCGCCCCCGGCGATGCGCTGTGCGCGGCGCTGGCCTATGCCGCGACGGATGACGCGGCCGAGGATGCGCGCGTGGCCGCGCTGATGCGGGCGGATGGCGCGCGGGTGAACATGGTCGATAACCTCGACGGGTCGGATTTCATCACGCCCGCCATCGTGGACCGCGACCCGGTCGTGGTCGCGATCGGCACCGAAGGGGCCGCACCTGTGCTGGCGCGGTCGGTCAAGACGCATCTGGAGGATCACCTGTCGCCCACGCTGGGCACCCTCGCCCGCCTCGGCAAGGCGTTCCGCGCGGCGGTGGAAGCCCTGCCCCACGGACGCGCCCGGCGCGACTTCTGGGCGGAGTATTATGCCAGCACCGGCCCCGCCGCGCTGGAACGGGGCGGCGGGGCCGAGGTGGAGCGCGCCCTTCGGCTGATGCTCGCCCGGTATCTCGTGGAGGAGGACGCCCCGGCCCGGCCCAAACAGGGTCGGGTGGATTTCGTGGGCGCCGGGCCGGGCGACCCGGAGCTTCTGACGCTCAAGGCGCGCAAGGCGCTGGATGTGGCGGACGTGGTGATCTTCGACCGGCTGGTGGCGCCCGCGATCCTGGAGCTTGCCCGGCGCGAGGCGACGCTGGTCGACGCCGGGAAAGAGGGGTTCGGTCCGTCCACCCCGCAGGCCGACATCGACGCGATGATCGTGGAACATGCCCGCGCGGGCGCCCATGTGGTGCGACTGAAATCCGGCGATCCGACCGTGTTCGGGCGGCTGGACGAGGAGATCGCGGCGGTCGAGGGCGCGGGCCTCGACTGGGCCATCGTGCCCGGCATCACGGCCGCGTCGGCGGCGGTGGCCGCCATCGGCCAAAGCCTGACGCGGCGGGGGCGCAACGCGGGTGTGCGGCTGATCACCGGGCACGACATGGCGGGCTTTGCCGACCACGACTGGCGCGCGCTCGCCCGGCCGGGCGAGGTCGCGGCGGTCTACATGGGCAAGCGCGCCGCCCGCTACATCCAGGGTCGGATGCTGATGCACGGCGCCGACCCCGCCCTGCCCGTCAGCGTGGTGGAAAACGCCTCGCGCCCCGACCAGCGGGTGCTGGCCACCACGCTTGGCCAGATGGCGCAGGCGCTGGCCGAGGCCGACATGGGGGGCCCCGCACTGATGTTCCTGGGGCTTGCCCCCCGACAGGCCGTGGAGGCGGTCGCAGAGTTCAAGCAGGAGGTCGCGCTGTGAAAGGCCGCTTCACCCCGAAGATCGTCACCGCCAACGCGCTTCTGGAAGGCGACGTGGTGTATCTGACCGCCGACGACCGCTGGTCGCGCCGGATCGAGGACGCCGAGCTGATCGAGGACGAGGCCCATGCCCAGATCCGCCTGATCGAGGCGCAGGCGCAGAC
>DBBA01000370.1 GCA_002291955.1 Rhodobacteraceae bacterium UBA996
AGGAATGGCGGTCGCCAAAGGTGTTCGACACCTCGGCGATCACGGCCCAGAGCGCGCCGTCGGCCCGCCGGATCAGCCAGAAGCTAACCGGGTTGAACACATGCCCCAGCATCCGGGGCTGGGCCATCAGCTCGATCCGGTCGGGGGCGGGCAACTGGTGCGCGGCCAGAACCTCGCGCACCCAGGCCGCCCCCCGGCCCTGCCCCGGGGCCCCGCCGTGGTCCACGTCATGCAGGCTGACCGCGCCGCGAGCGTTGCGCCGGAACGGCCAGGGCGCGCGCACTGGCCCCTCGGCATCCAGCAGCACGTAGTCCACGGTATAGCGGAACGCGTTCGCAACCGCGCCCCGCCGCCCGTGGAACGTGACCCCGGCGATATGGTCGAGCGTCGTCATTCCGCGGCCATCACCACCGGCGGACGTGCCGCCATCGCGTCCACCACATCGACGGCGGACGCCAGCCCGTCCTCGTGGAACCCGTTCTTCATCCACGCCCCGCAGAACCACGTGTTGCGCGTGCCGTTCATCGCCCGGATCGCCCCCTGCGCCGCCAGCGCCGCGTTGTCATAGACCGGGTGGCGGAACGTCACCTCGTCGTGGATCAGGTCCTCGCGGATGGGCCGGGTCGCGTTCAGCGTCACGAACAGGGGATCGTCCATCGGGATCGGCTGAAGCGAGTTCATCCAGTAGGTCAGGCCGATGCGGTCGGTCGGACCGGCCTCATCCTCGACATAGACCCAGCTTGACCAGCACTTGCGGTTCTTCGGCATCTGCGCGGCATCGGCGTGCAGCACCACCCGGTTGGGCTGATATCCGACCGCGCCCAGCGCCGCGCGCTCCTCGGGCGAGGCGTCGGACAGCATGGCCAGCGTGTCGTCCGCATGGGACGCGAACACCACGTCGTCGAAGGGTTCCCAGTCACCGCCCTGCGCCCGCACCTCGACCAGACCGGCCGACCGGCGCACGCCCGCCACGGGGGCGCCCAGCCGGATGTCCACCCCTTGCCGGAACATCGCCGCACCCAGACGGCGGACGTATTCGACCGACCCGCCCTGCACGGTGTACCACTGGTGCTGCCCGGAATAGCTGAGCAGCGCGTGGTTCTCGAAGAAGCGCAGCATGGCGTGGGCGGGGAAATCCAGGATCTTCTCGCACGGGGTGGACCAGATCGCGCCCGAGAACGGCAGAAGATAGTAGTCGCGGAACCAGCGGCCCATGCGCAGCCGGTCCAGAAGCCCGCCGATGGTCAGCCCCGGTTCATGGGACAGGGCGAGCGCCTGGTTGTTGAACTTCACGATGTCGGCCAGCATCCGCAGGAACCGCGGATCGGCGGCGTTGCGGCGCTGCGCGAACAGGCTGTCCAGCGTGGCAAGCCCGTATTCCATGCGGCCGCCGCGCACGGAGGCGCCGAAGGTCATGCTGCTTTTGGCGACCGGCACGCCCAGGTCGTGGAACAGCGCGGTCAGGTAGGGGTAGTTGGCATGGTTGAACACGATGAAGCCGGTATCGACCGGCTGGTCGCCGCGCTTGCCCGCCATGACCGTGCGCGCATGGCCACCCAGCCGCCCCTCGGCCTCGAACAGGACCACGGCGTTGTCCTTCGCCAGCAGGTGCGCCGCCCCCATGCCCGAAATACCGGCGCCCACCACCGCGATCCGCCGTTGCGCGGCGCCCTGTCGTTCGAACGGCATGCCTGTTCCTTCCTGACCTCATGGCTTCTACGTCTGCCACTCACGACCGGATTACAGGAAAAGTTGCCGGGCGCACTGATCCAATCGTGAAGCCGGGGCGTAACAGTCACATGTTCACGGGCGAAGTGTCTCAGGCCGAGGCGGGTTCCCAAGGCGTGCCGACCAGCTATGCTAGCGGCGCGAACGGATCCCGTACCCGGAAGGCCCCCCGCTTGGCGAGCACCGAGACTGACGAGATGCACTGGGTGGCGTGCATGGCCCGGGTCCGCGATCATGCGGATCAGGCGGCCTTTGCGGCGCTGTTCCGGCATTTCGCCCCTAGGGTGAAGGGGTTTCTGATGAAGTCCGGCGCGAGCGAGGCGCTGGCCGAGGAGTGCATGCAGGACGTGATGGCCACGGTCTGGACCAAGGCGGCGCTGTTCGATCCCGCGCGGGCCAGTCTCGCGACCTGGGTGTTCACGATCGCGCGCAACCGCCGGATCGACGCCTTCCGCCGCGACCGCCGCCCCGAGCCCGAGGATCTGACCTGGGGACCCGAGTCCGAACCCGACCAGGCCGACGTGATGGCGTTCCAGCAGGAGGCCGAGCGTCTGGCCGCCGCCATCGCCGACCTTCCCGACAAGCAGCGCGATCTGATCGAGCGCGCGTATTTCGGCGATCTCAGCCATTCCGAGATCGCCGAGGCCACCGGACTGCCGCTCGGCACGATCAAGTCCCGAATCCGCCTGGCGCTGGACCGACTGCGCCACGCCCTGACATGAGTACCCCGATGTCGATTGTGCACCACCTGCCCGACACGATCCTGATGGCCTATGCGGCGGGCAACCTGCCCGAGGCCTTCGGTCTGGTCGTGGCCACCCACGTCTCGCTGTGCGACGACTGCCGGACGCGGTTGCAGGCGTTCGAGGCGGTGGGCGGCACCGTGCTGGAAAGCGCCGGGGCGGCGGCAGTGTCGGAGGACTCGCTCGCGGCCACGATGCGGCTGATCGCGTCCCGCGCCAAGGACCCGATCAAGGCGCGGATGCCCGCATCCGCCGTGTTCCCGGCGCCCCTGCGCGACTATGTGGGCGGCGATCTGGATGCGGTGCGGTGGCGGTCGGTCGCGGGGGGCGTGCGGCAGGCGATCCTCGCGTCCTCGCGCAGCGGCAGCGTGCGGCTTCTGTACATCCCGGGGGGCGCGGCGATGCCCGACCACGGCCACCGCGGCACCGAGATGACGATGGTCCTCAAGGGCGCCTTCCGCGATGCCGACGGCCGCTTTGCCCGCGGCGACGTGGAAGTGGCGACCGAAGCGACCTCGCACACCCCGGTGGCCGAGGCTGGCGAGGACTGCGTGTGCCTGGCCGCGACCGACGCGCCCTTGCGCTTCTCGGGCCTGATCCCGCGGATCGTGCAGCCGTTCTTCCGGATCTGACGGCGCGGTCCCTGGACAGGCTGGTGGGGCCTACTCGCCCGCGCGCAGGACCGGCAGCGGCGCACCGTCCTCGGGCTCCGCGAAATCGAAGCTGTCGAGCCGCGCCGCCCGCTTGCCCGCCCGTTCCGCGGCGGTGCCGATCCCCTCGACGTCGCCGCGCGCCTGGTTGAAGTGCTGCGCCAGCCGGTCGGCGCGTTCCACGACCAGTTCCACGTCCCGGTGCAGAAGCCGCAGCGCCTTGCGGATCGCGCCCGCCTGTTCGCGCATCCGCGCGTCCTTCAGGATCGCCCGCATGGTGGTCAGCGTCGCCATGCAGGTGGTGGGCGACACAATCCAGACCTTGGCCGCGAACCCCTCGCGCACCAGATCGGCGAAGTTCGCGTGCAGTTCCGCATAGACGGCTTCCGAGGGCAGGAACATCAGCGCGCCGTCGGCCGTCTCGCCGTCGAGGATGTAGCGCTCGGCGATGTCGCGGATGTGCTTGCGGACGGCCGTGCGCAGGGCCGCCTGCGCGTCGGCCACCGCGCGGGGGTCGATGGCGGTGCGCAGCGCCTCATAGGCTTCCAGCGGGAACTTGGCGTCCACGGCGATGGGGCCGGGGGGCTGGGGCAGGTGGATCAGAACATCCGCCCGCCGCCCGTTCGACAGGGTCGCCTGCGGGGTGAAGCTGTCGGGCGGCAGCGCCTTGCCGACGATGTCGAGCAACTGGATCTCGCCGAACGCGCCGCGGGTCTGCTTGTTCGACAGGATGTCCTGCAAGGACAGCACGTTGCCCGACAGCTTCTCGATGTTCGCCTGCGCCTTGTCGATGGCATCGAGCCGCGCCTGCAACGCGCCCAGCGACTGCGCCGTGCGCTGGGCCGAGCCCTGCAGGCTGTCGCCCATCGCCTGCGTCACGTCCCCCAGGCGCTGCTCCATCAGGCCCAGCATCTGCGCCTGACCCCGGGCGGCGGCGTCCGACACCTGCGCCAGCCCGCCCGCCAGCCGGTTCTGCCCGTCGGACAGCGCCTGCACGCGGGAGGCGAGATCGTTCATCTGCCAGATGATCGGTTCGGCCATGCGCGCGGCCCGTCCCGCGCGCAGGACGGCCACGAAAAGCAGGATCAGGACAAGGGCAACCAGCACCGCGCCCAGCGCCAGCAGCACCTGCGGGTCACGCAGCACAAGGGGCAGCGCGTCCATCACGCCCGGCCGAACAGGCGCTCGATGTCGGCCAGCCGCAGGGTGACGAAGGTCGGGCGCCCGTGGTTGCACTGGCTGGCGTTCGGCGTCGCCTCGATCTCGCGCAGAAGCGCGTTCATCTCGTCCGCGCGCAGGGCGCGGCCCGCGCGGACCGACCCGTGGCAGGCCATCCGCGACAGGACCGCGTCGATGCGGGCGGCGACGGCAGTGGTTGCGCCAAGGTCCGCCAGTTCATCGGCCACGTCGCGCAGAAGCCGCGCAGGGTCGGCCTGCCCAAGCTCTGCCGGCACCTCGCGCACCGCGACCGCGCCGGGACCGAAGCCTTCGACGACCAGCCCGGCCTCGGCCAGCACATCGCCTGCGTCCAGCACCCGCGCCGCCGCCGGGCCAAGGTCCACGATCTCGGGGATCAGCAGGGGCTGGGTGCGCACCGTGCCCGCCGCCCGCTGCCGCTTCAGCCGCTCGTAGACCAGCCGTTCGTGCGCGGCGTGCTGGTCCACGATCACCACGCCGTCGGCGGTCTGGGCGACGATGTAGGTGCCGTGCACCTGCGCCTTGGCCGCGCCCAGCGGGTGATCGACCACGGGGTCGGGTTCCGCAGCAACCGGCGCCGCGGCAGGTTCGGCGAAACCTGCAAAGACCGCCGCCTGCGGCCGCGTCCAGCCCGCGCGGTCCATCTGGTAGACGCGCGGCGCCTCGGGGCGGGCCATCCCGGCCGCCGCCGACGCCAGCGTGGTCGCCGTGCGCGGCCCGGCCTCCGCCAGCGCCGCCCGCAGGCCCGACACCAGCAGCCCGCGCGCGGCGGACGGATCGCGGAACCGCACCTCGGCCTTGGCGGGGTGCACGTTCACGTCTACGAGCGACGGGTCGCAGGCCACATCCAGCACCGCCGCCGGATGCCGCCCGGCGGGCAGCACGTCCATGTAGGCCGCGCGCAACGCCCCCAGCAGCAGCCGGTCCCGCACCGGGCGGCCGTTCACCGTCAGGAACTGTTCGACCCCCGCCCCGCGCGAGTATGTCGGCAGGCCCGCCAGCCCCGTCAGCCGCAGCCCGTCGCGGTCCACATCCACCGGGATCGCGTTCGCGGCGAAGTCCGCGCCGATGATCCGCGCCGCCCGCGCGGCCAGCGAGTCGCCTGCGGCGGCGTCCAGCAGCACGCGCCCCTCGCCCTCGTCCACCTCGCGCAGGGTGAAGGCCACGCCCGGTTCGGCCAGCGCCAGCCGCCGCATCACCTCGACCACGGCCATGGTCTCGGCCCGCGGGGTGCGCAGGAACTTCAGCCGGGCGGGCGTGGCGAAGAACAGGTCGCGCACCTCGACCACCGCGCCGCGGGTCAGGGCGGCGGGCACGACCGGGCCCATGCGGCCCGCCTCGACCGTGATCCGCGCAGCGTCGAACCCGGCGGCGCGGGAGGTGATCGCCAGCCGCGCGACGGCACCAAGGGACGGCAGCGCCTCGCCCCGGAAGCCGAAGGACCGGATGTCCAGCAGGTCCGACCCGTCGATCTTGGACGTGGCGTGGCGGGCCAGCGCCAGCGGCAGGTCGGCGGGCGCCATGCCGCAGCCGTCGTCGGTCACGCGGATCAGGCGGATGCCGCCCTCGGCGATCTCGACCGTCACGCGGCGGGCACCGGCATCCAACGCGTTTTCCACCAGCTCCTTCACGGCGGACGCGGGGCGCTCCACCACCTCGCCCGCGGCGATGCGGTTGGCAGTCGCCTCGTCCAGTTGCCGGATCACCGGACGGGACATGTTGGGGTCATGCAGCGTCATGCCCCTAGGGGTAGCATGAGACCCCCGAGTCGGCCAGCCCGGCACGCACCCTAGTTCGCTGGCGCGCTCTCCAGCCCCGCAGGCTGGCCCACGATCAGGATGTGCAGGTCCTCGGGCCGGTACAGCTCGCGCGCCACGCGGTTGGCCTCCTCCAGCGTCACCGCATTGATCCGGTCGTTGCGAGTGGCGATGTAGTCGATGGGCAGGCCCGACAACTGCATCCCGACCAGGATGCTGGCGATCCGCGCGTTGCCGTCGAAGCGCAGCGGATAGGCCCCGGTGATGAAGGTCTTGGCGCGGTCCAGTTCCTCGGCCGTGACGCCCTGCTCGCCGATCCGCGCCCATTCGGCGCGCAGCACCTCGACCGTCTCGGCCATGCGGCCGTTCGCGGTCGCCACCTGCCCCATCACCAGCTCGCCCCGGTCGAGCGACACGAGCGAGGTGCCGATGCCATAGGTCAGCCCACGCTTTTCGCGCACCTCCTGCATCAGGCGCGATTCGAACCCCGCCCCGCCCAGGATGTGATCGACCAGGAAGGCCGCGAAGAAATCCGGGTCTTCCTGCCGGATGCCGCGGTGGCCAAAGATCGCGACGGCCTGCGGCGTGGTGAAATCGACGACGGTCAGCCCGCCTGTCAGCAGATGCGGCGCGGGTGGCACGTCGCCTCCGCCCGACTGCGGCAGGTCGCCGAGCAGCCGGTCCAGCATCAGGCCCAGCGCCTCGGGCGTGATGTCGCCCACGGCACCGACCACCACGCGGTCGCGGACCAGCACACGGTCCTTCGCGGCCAGCAGGTCATCGCGGGTCAGCGCGGCCACGCTGGCCTCGGTCCCCTGCCGGGGCGCGCCATAGGGGTGATCGCCGAACATCGCGGCATCGAACGCCGCCCCGGCCACGCGTCCGGGGTTCTGCGCATCGGACCGGATGCCCGCGATCACCTGCGCGCGCACCCGCTCGACCGCATCCGCGTCGAACCGCGGCTCCACCAGCGCCGCGCGCAGCAGGTCCACGCCCGCATCGCGGTTTTCCGTCAGGAACCGGGCCGAGACGCTGACCTCATCCTCGAACGCATCGAATTCGAGGCTCGCCGCCAGCCCCTCGCGCGCCTGGGCAAAGGCCTGGGCGTCCATCGCGCCCGCGCCTTCTTCCAGTAGTCCCGTCATCAGATAGGTCGCGCCGCGCTTGTCGGCGGGATCCAGCGACGTGCCCCCACGGAACCGCAGCTCCAGCGCCACGAAGGGAATGGATGGTTCCTGCACCAGCCAGGCGCGGATGCCGCCGGGCGACACGACCTCCTCGATCTGCACCTCGGCCCGTGCGGGAAGGGCCAGCGCCACCAGCGCGGCAAGGACCGTCAGAACCCGGATCATTGGCCGACCCCCGCTTGTGCATCCTCGGTCATCAGCCAGCCGGTCACGCTGGTGTCCATGTTCAGGACCGACCGCGCGGCTTCCATCACCTGATCCTTCGTCACCGCCTGCAGAACGCCGGGCCAGGCCTCGATGTCGGCGACCGTCAGGCCTGTTGTCAGCCCCTCGCCATAGCGGCGGGCGAGGCCCTGCATGTCGTCCAGCGCATAGACCTGCGCCGCCCGCACCTGGAACTTCAGCCGTTCAAAGGCCGCGTCGTCGATCCCTTCCTCCAGGAACTCGGCCAGCACGCGGTCCATCGCGGCCTCGGCGGCCTCCAGCGTCACGCCCTCGGCCGGAACCACGGTCACCCCGAAGGTGGACGGGTCCAGCGCGCTGCCGTCATAGAACGCGCCCGCATAGATCGCCTCGCCCGTCTCGAACTGGAGCTTGCGACCCATCACGGACGTGGCGCTGTCGCCGCCCAGAAGCTCGGCCAGAAGGGTCAGCGCGGCGGCCTGCGTCTGGTCGCCGGGGCGGCGCTGCGGCGCCAGATAGGTGCGCACGACATAGGGCTGCGCCACGCGCGCATCGGCATAGGACACGCGCCGGGGCGCGATCTGCGGCGGCTCCACGGGGCGGACGCGCGGCGCGATCCGGTCGGACGGGACCAGCGGGCCATAGTGCTGTTCGGCCAGCGCCCGCACCTGATCGGCGGTCACGTCGCCCGCCACGACAAGGATCGCGTTGTTCGGGGCATAGTACTTTTCGTAGAACGCCAGCGCGGCGTCCTTGGACAGGGCGTCGATCTCGTGCCGCCAGCCGATGATCGGGCGGCGGTAGGGGTGGTTCAGGAACTGCACCGCGCGGCGCTGCTCGGCGAAGCGCGCGCCGGGGTTGCTGTCGGTGCGCTGGTTGCGCTCCTCGATCACCACGTCGCGCTCGGTGTCCACATCGTCCTGCGTCAGTCGCAGGTTCTTCATCCGGTCGGCTTCCATCTGCATCATCAGACCCAGCCGGTCGGACGCCACGCGCTGGAAATAGGCGGTGTAGTCCCAGCTGGTGAAGGCATTGTCGCTGCCCCCGTTGGCCGCGACGGTCGCCGAGAATTCGCCCGGGGCCAGCGTGTCCGTCCCCTTGAACATCAGGTGTTCCAGGAAATGCGCCAGCCCCGATTCCCCCGGCGCCTCGTCCGCCGCGCCGACGCGGTACCACAGCATGTGGACCACGACCGGGGCGCGGTCGTCCTCGATCACCACGACCTGCAGGCCGTTCGGCAGGGTGAAATCGGTGATCTCGGCCGCCCGGGCCGACAGGGCCGCCAGCGACAGCGACAGGCCAAGCACCAGCGCACGGATCATGCGGAACCTCCCGACAGCGACAGGTCGTAGCTACGCCGAAGCGCGGCGGCTTCAAGCGTGCTGTCCGAAATGTGACGCGTTCAGCGGTCCTGCAGCACCGGGTCGGGCGGCACGGCGGGGGTGCGCACGCCCGCGGCGCGAAAGCGTTCCAGCTCGCGGTACTGGTCCAGCGACTGGTCCCGGTAGGCCCGGTAATAGACGTTCACGCTGAACAGACGCTCCAGGATGCGCCCGTCATTCCGGCGCCGGAACTCCAGATCCTCGGCCGCCAGCTGGGCGCGGATGTCGGGGGCCACGCCGAACCGGCTGGCATAGGTCACGATCCCGCCATCGACCCCGCCGCGCGCCAAGGCCTCGGCCCGGCCGCCCAGTGCCACGGCCAGGTCGGCCTCGGGCGTGGGGTCGGTGCGGTTGATGCCGCTGGGCGTGGGCGGCGGCAGGACGGCATAATCCTCGGGCTGTTCGAGGGGCCGGGTGGGCAGGATCGCGAATTCGTCCGGGCCTTCACCTGCCGCCCGCAGGTTCAGCAGGCGCGGCTCGCGGTCCGACCGGCCACAGGCCGACAGCGCCACCACGGCCACAAGCCCTGCCATCACTGCAATCCGCATGCCGTCCCCCGTCACCTGACGCGTTCCTACCCCATCGACCTTGGCCCGTCACGGGTCCTTTTTCCCGCCCGACACAAGGATCAGCCCGATGGCGCCGACAAAGATCGCGATATCGGCGATGTTGAAGGCATAGGGGTTGTCGATGCCGCAGCAGGACATGTTCAGGAAATCCGCGACCGCGCCCCAGGTGATCCGGTCGATCACGTTGCCCAGCGCCCCGCCCACCAGAAGCCCGCCCGCGACCTGCACCGGCCAGCGCCGGTCGGACCGCACCCAGGTCACGACCCAGACGCAGATCGCCAGCGCCACCGCGATCAGCACCCAGCGCAGGTCATGGTCGCCGAACAGGCCGAAGTTGATGCCGCGGTTCCAGGCCATGCGCAGGGTCAGGAAGGGCGGGAAGACCTCGATCACGCCACGGTGGATCAGGTCCAGCCGCACGACGACCAGCCATTTCAGCAGCTGGTCGGCGACGAAGATCGCAAGGGATGTGATGACGAAGGGGCGCATCGGGATCAGTGCCGGAAATGGCGCAGGCCGGTGAAGACCATGGCGAGGCCCGCCGCATCGGCCGCCGCGATCACCTCGGCGTCGCGGACCGATCCGCCGGGCTGGATCACGGCCGTCGCCCCGGCCTCGGCCGCCGCCAGCAGACCATCGGCAAAGGGAAAGAATGCGTCCGACGCGATGACCGATCCGCGTGTGGCAGGCTCGGAAAGTCCAAGGGCCGCCGCCATGTCCTGCGCCTTGCGGGCGGCGATGCGGGTGGAATCGACCCGGCTCATCTGGCCCGCGCCGACGCCCACGGTCGCGCCGCCCCGGGCATAGACAATGGCGTTCGACTTGACGTGCTTGGCGACCGTGAAGGCGAACAGAAGGTCGGCCAGTTCCGCGTCCGTGGGCGCGCGCTGCGTGACCACCCGCAGGTCGGCCGCGGTCACATGGCCCGCATCGCGGTCCTGCACCAGGAACCCGCCCGCCACCTGCCGCACGGCGAGCCCCGGCGCGGCGGGATCGGGCAGCGCCTCGGTCACCAGCAGCCGCAGCGCGGGCTTGGCCGCGAACACCGCGCGGGCGGCGTCATCGGCACCGGGGGCGATCACCACCTCGGTGAAGATGCCCGCGATGGCCTGCGCGGTCGCGCCATCCAGCGGGCGGTTCAGCGCGACGATGCCGCCGAACGCACTCACCCGGTCGCAGTCGTAGGCGCGACCGTAGGCATCCAGCGCCGTATCCCCCAGCGCCACGCCGCAGGGGTTGGCGTGCTTCACGATCACGCAGGCCGCCCGGTCGCGCGGCAGTTCGGCAACCAGTTCCACCGCCGCATCGGTGTCGTTGATGTTGTTGTAGGACAGTTCCTTGCCCTGCAGCTGCCGCGCCGTTGCGACCCCGGGCCGGCCCGAGCCATCCACATAGAACGCCGCCCCCTGATGCGGGTTCTCGCCGTAGCGCAACCCCTGCGCCAGCCGCCCAGCGAACACCCGGCGGCGTGGCGCGGCCTCGCCCAGCGCGCCCGCCATCCACGCGGACACCGCCGCGTCATAGGCCGCCGTGCGACCATAGGCGGTCAGCGCCAGCCGCTGGCGGAAGGCAAGCGTCGTGCCGCCGGTCGCGTCCAGTTCCGCAAGCAGGGGCGCATAATCCTCGGGGTCGGTCACCACGGCGACCCAGGCGTGGTTCTTGGCCGCCGCGCGGATCATCGCCGGACCACCGATGTCGATGTTCTCGACCGCCTCGGCATAGTCCGCGCCGCGGGCCACCGTCGCCTCGAACGGATAGAGGTTCACCACCAGAAGGTCGATGGCCGCAATCCCGTGCGCGTCCATCGCGGCGCGGTGCGCGGGATCGTCGCGCAGGGCCAGAAGGCCGCCATGCACGGTCGGGTGCAGCGTCTTGACGCGACCATCCATCATCTCGGGGAACCCGGTCACGTCCGCCACATCGCGCACCACAAGCCCCGCATCACGCAGAAGCGCCGCCGTGCCGCCGGTGGACAGGAGTTCCACCCCCCGCGCGGCCAGCGCGCGGGCCAGGTCCATCACGCCGGTCTTGTCCGACACCGACAGAAGCGCACGCCGGATTGTCACGGCATCGGTCATGGCAGGTCCTTTCTAGGCGGCATCGGGGCCGTCGTCGGGGGTCAGGTCGCGGACGGCCAGCGGCGTATCCTGCGCCTTCTGCAAAGTCCACCGCACCCGTGTCGCCGCCTGGATCGCCAGGCCCGACAGGACGATCTGCATGGCGGGCCGCGGCTTCAGGCGGCCGCGTTCCAGGTAGACCGAGGGTTCCAGCGCCAGCCGCGCTGCCTCGTCATGGCGGAACACCCAGACCTCGCCGGACTTCAGCGCCAGCGACACCGCCCGCCCGCCCAGGTCGAGCGAGGCATCCACATCCGGGTGCAGATGGAACCGTGCGGTAAAGGGCAGGCCGTTCAGGCGGCTTTTCGCCAGCACACCCTCGAACCGGCGGCGGTCGGCGTCCTGCACGGCGGCCAGCGTCTCCTCGCCCGACAGGGCCCGGCCGTCGCCCGTCAGGGACAGGCGGCGCACATGGGTCAACCCGTGCGACCGCAGCCACCCGTCGTGCCCGGCCGTCAGCACCGTGGCCGCCCCTTCCACATGCACCTCGCTGCGCACATCGCGAGGGGCTTCGGCCAGGTATTCGCGCTCGTGCCCGCCGACCAGCCGGGCCGCGCCCAGCCGCGCGGACGACCAGCCGTCGATGCCCAGGGTCGAATGGCTGGGCGTGGCGCGGCCCGCGCGGCGCCACTCGCTGCCGAAGGTGACACCCGACCCGCAGTTGACCACGACCGGACGGCGGCCCGAGGTCAGCTCGAACGCCAGCGTCGAGGCATGGGCATTGGCGGACGCGCGCCCCGGCGGCGGCGGGGACGTGTCGGCGATCAGCGTGGTGCGCCCCCCCGACAGCCGGGCATACCCCATCGCCACCACGGGCGGCGGACCGGACCGGACCGCGGCCTGCGCCAGCGCC
>DBBA01000152.1:0-2524 GCA_002291955.1 Rhodobacteraceae bacterium UBA996
GTAAGTGAGAAGCCGCGCCATCGAGATGCGCGAGGCGTCCATCCCGAAGATCGGCTCGCCCACCGACCGCAGGGCGCGGGCAAACTCGTCCACGTCGCGGTCAGGCGGCACATAGCCCGCCTCGAAATGCACCTCGGCCACACGGCGGTAGTTCTTGCGGATGAAGCCGAACAGGATTTCCGCATAGACGCGCCGGGTATAGTCATCCAGCCGCCCCATGATCCCGAAGTCGAGCGCGATGAGGTCGCCGTTGGGGGCTACCTTCAGGTTGCCCTGGTGCATGTCGGCGTGGAAATAGCCGTCGCGCAGCGCGTGCAGCAGGAACATCCGCAGGACGCGGGCACCGAGGTCCTTCAGGTCGTGCCCGGCGGCCTGCAGCGCGGCCACGTCGCCCGCGGGCGTGCCGTTGGCCCATTCCAGCGTCATCACCCGGCGCCCGGACAAGGCCCAGTGCACGCGGGGCACGCGGAACCCCTCGTCACCCCGGGTGTTGGCCAGGAATTCGGCCGCGCCCGCGGTTTCCATCCGCAGGTCGAGTTCCCCCAGCACCACGCCCTCGAAATGGCGGATCACGTCGAGCGGGCGCAGGCGGCGGGACGCGGGCGACAGAAGCTCGATCATCCGGGCAGCAAAGTAGAAGGCGTCGATGTCGCGGCGGAAGGCGCGTTCGATGCCGGGGCGCAGGACCTTGACCGCCACCTCCTCGCCCGTATCGGCCAGCCGGGCGCGGTGCACCTGCGCGATGGACGCGGCTGCGACGGGGTCGGAGAAGGACGAGAACATCTGGTCCACGGGGCGTTCCAGTTCCTCGGCCACCGTCGCCTTGGCCACGTCGGTCGGGAACGGCGGCAGGCTGTCCTGCAGCACGCGCAACTGCATCGCGACCTCGTCGCCGACCACGTCGGGCCGGGTGGACAGGATCTGCCCGAACTTGATGTAGGCGGGGCCAAGGGCCTGAAGCGCCCGGGTCGCGGGCGGCTGCGATGGGTCGCCCGCATAGCCGAGCCAGGCGAAGGGCAGGCCCAGCGCCCGAGCGGCGAAGCGCAGGGCGGGGGGCGCATCGAAAGCATCCAGCACCACGCGCATCGCGCCGGTACGTTCCAGCGTCGCCCCGGTGCGGATCAGGCGCCAGATGTTGTGCGGACCCCGCACCTAGAGCTTCCACCCCGAATGCAGCGCGGCGACACCCATGGTCAGGTTGCGGTATTTCACCTGGTCGAAGCCCGCGTCGCGGATCATGCCCGCGAAGGTGTCCTGATCGGGGAACTTGCGGATGGATTCCACAAGGTACTGGTAGCTGGCCCGGTCGCCCGTCACCGCCTTGCCCATCGCCGGGATGACGTTGAACGAATAGCGGTCATAGGCCCATTGCATCGCGGGCACGGGCAACTGGCTGAATTCCAGCACCATCAGCCGCCCGCCGGGCCGCAGCACGCGGAACGCCTCCTCCAGCGCGACCTGTGGCCGGGTCACGTTCCGGATGCCGAAGCTGATGGTGTAGACGTCGAAGCTGTTGTTCTCGAACGGCAGGGCCATCGCGTCGCCCACCACCCAGTCGAGCCTTGGGCCGAAGGTTTCGGCCTCGGCGCGCTTGCGCCCCTCGTCCAGCATGGCCGCCGTCATGTCCAGCACCACGGCCGATGCGCCGGGCGCGCGGCGCAGGAAGCGGAACGCGATGTCGCCGGTGCCGCCCGCGACGTCCAGCAGGCGCTGCCCATCCCGCGGCGCAAGCCAGTCCATCATCGCGTCCTTCCACAGCCGGTGGACGCCCGCGCTCATCAGGTCGTTCATCAGGTCGTAGCGGCTGGCGACCGAGGAGAACACGCCCAGCACGCGGCCCGCCTTTTCCCCCTCGGGCACGGTCTCGAAGCCGAAGTGGGTGGTCCCGTCGCCGGGTGCCCCGTCGGGGGATGCCGCGCCTTGGTCGTTCATGGGTGCTTGCCGTTGCCTTGTGGACAGGCTCCTTATAGGCGCCCGGCGCGGGGCTGCAATGGAACGGCCCCCGCGCCCGTTGTCGCGGAGGGGCCATGCCCGAACTGCCCGAGGTCGAGACCGTGCGCCGGGGGCTGGCCCCGGTGCTGGAGGGGCATGTGATCGCGACCGCCGAGGTGCGGCGCCCCGACCTGCGCTGGCCCTTCCCGCCGGGCATGGCCGAAAGGCTGACCGGGCGGCGCATGGTGCGGCTGGGGCGGCGGTCGAAGTACATCCTGGCCGACCTCGACAGCGGCGAGACGCTGATCGTGCATCTGGGCATGTCGGGCCGGATGCTGGTCGCGGGCGCGATGCTGGGGGACTTCCATCAGGATATCGCGCCCGCGCTGCCGCACGACCATGTGGTGCTGACAACGGACGCGGGCGTGCGGATCACCTTCAACGATGCGCGGCGCTTCGGCGCCATGGACCTGTGGCCGACCGACCGGCTGGATGCGCACTGGCTGCTGGCGGACCTTGGTCCGGAACCCTTGGGCAACGGGTTCCACGAGGAGTATCTGGTCGCGCGGCTGAAGGGGCGGAACACGCCGGT
>DBBA01000152.1:2916-3244 GCA_002291955.1 Rhodobacteraceae bacterium UBA996
GTGGCCGAGGCGCTGTTCCGCGTCGGGATCTCCCCCTTGCGCAAGGCGGGCCGGATCGCCGCGCCACGGGTGCGGCGACTTGTCCCGGTGATCCGCGAGGTGCTGACGGACGCCATCGCCGCGGGCGGGTCCAGCCTGCGCGATTACCGGCAGGCGGATGGTGAGCTGGGTTATTTCCAGCACACGTTCCGGGTCTATGACCGCGAGGATGCGGCTTGCGTGACCCCGGGCTGTACCGGCGTGATCCGCCGTGCCGTGCAATCGGGTCGGTCGTCGTTCTGGTGCCCGGTCTGCCAGACGTGACGACTCAGTAGGCTTGAACCCCCCG
>DBBA01000216.1 GCA_002291955.1 Rhodobacteraceae bacterium UBA996
CCCATCGAGCAGGCGATCGGCGGCTGGGATGCGATCCACCGCGGGCGGCAGGGCTGGCGGGCGCTGGCCCGCCTGCTGGGCGAGGTCCCGCCCGAGGCGAAGCGCACGGCCATGCCGGTGCCCGCCGCGCGGCTGGTGGCCGACAACCTGTCGGTCGTGCCCCCGGGCGAAAAGCTCGCCACGCTGCGCATGGTGTCGTTCAACCTGGAACCCGGGCAGGCGCTGGGGGTGATCGGGCAGTCGGGGTCGGGCAAGACCACGCTGGCCCGCGCGGTCACCGGGGTGTGGGGCGCGGCGGCCGGGCGGTTGCGGCTGGGGGGCGTGCCGGTGGAACAGTACGACCCCGACCGGCTGGGTCGCCTGATCGGCCACCTGCCGCAGCGGGTCACGCTGTTCGACGGCACGATTGCGGAAAACATCGCCCGCTTCGATCCGGCGGCCCGGGACGAGGATATCGTGAGCGCGGCCCAGCGGGCGGCGGCGCACGAGATGATCGTCAGCTTCCCCGACGGTTATGACACGCGGGTGTCGGCGGCGGGCGGGCGGCTGTCGGGCGGACAGATCCAGCGGATCGGGCTGGCCCGCGCGCTGTACGGCGAGCCGGTGCTTCTGGTGCTGGACGAACCCAACTCGAACCTCGACAACGAGGGCAGCGAGGCGCTGAACGCCGCGATCCGCGCGGCCAAGGCGGACGGGCGGTCGGTGATGATCATGGCGCACCGGCCCGCGGCGATCCGGGAATGCGACCTGATCCTGATCCTGGAGGGCGGCCAGCGCCGCGCCTTCGGTCCGCGGGACGAGGTGCTGAAGCAGCACCTGCAGAACTTTGGCGAGGTGCGCACCATGGCGCCCGGGGGTATGCGGTGACGGCGCCGAAGGCGCCATCCGCCCGCGGGCCGCTGATCCTGGGGTTCCTGGGGCTTCTGGCGCTGGTCGGCGGGTTCGGCACCTGGGGCGTGCTGGCCACCCTCTCGGGCGCCGTCATCGCGTCGGGCCAGGTCGAGGTGGACCAGAACCGCCAGACGATCCAGCACCTCGATGGCGGCACGGTGGCCGAGGTCCTGGTGCGCGAGGGCGACCGGGTGGACCGCGGCGCGCCCCTGATCCGGCTTGACCCCGCGATCCTGACGTCGGAACTCGCCGTGGTCGAGGGGCAGCTGTTCGAGCTGATCGCCCGGCGCGGACGGCTCGAGGCGGAACGCGACGGGGCAGGCGCCATCGCCTTCGAGGCCGAGTTGCTGGAGGCCGCGGCGAACCGCCCCGAGGTTGCCGCGCAGATGGAGGGGCAGGTCCGCCTGTTCGCCACCCGCCGCGACGCGCTGGCGCAGGAGATCGACCAGCTGGGCAAGCGGCGCGGCCAGATCGAGACGCAGATCGAGGGGATCCGTGCCCAGCGTGCCGCGCTCGACGAACAGCTGCGCCTGATCGGGCTGGAACTGGCCGACCAGCAGTCGCTGCTGGACCGCGGGCTGGCGCAAGCCCCGCGCGTGCTGGCCCTGCAGCGCGAGGCCGCGCGGCTTGACGGTCTGCGCGGCGAGCTGATCGCCGCCGAGGGCGAGGCCGAGGGGCGGATCACCGAGATCGGGATCGAGATCCTGCGTTTGGACACGCGCCTGCGCGAGGAAGCGCAGATCGCCTTGCGCGACAGCGAGGCGCGCGAGATCGAGCTGGCCGAACGGCGCCGGTCCCTGCGCGACCGGATCACGCGGCTCGATGTGCTCGCGCCCGTGGCGGGGACGGTCTACGGGTTGCAGGTGTTCGGCCCCGGCGCCGTGCTGCGCCCCGCCGACCCGGTCCTGTCCATCGTGCCCGACGGCCGCCCGCTGATCGTGACCGCCCGTGTGCCGGTCGTGGCCATCGACGAGGTCACGCCGGGCCAGGCCACGACGGTGAAGTTCCCCGCCTTCGACCAGCGCACCATGCCTGACGTGATGGGCACTGTGACCCGCCTGTCGGCCGACGCCTTTGTCGATCAGGCGACGCAGCAGGCGTTCTACCGGGCCGAGATCACCCTGTCGCAGGAGGAACTGGGCAAGCTTGGCCAGGTGACGCTGGTCCCCGGCATGCCGGTCGAGGCGTTCATCCGCACCCGCGACCGCAGCCCGTTCGCCTATCTTGTCCAGCCCCTGATGATCTACTTCGACCGCGCCTTCCGCGAAGGGTAAGCCGCGGCGCGCGGCCGGGCGTTACGGGACCGCGTGGGCGACCTCGACATACAGTCCCTCGTGGTCCGACGCGGTCGCCCCGTCGGGATAGGTGGCCGGCAGGACCGCGGGGTTGCGGGCGTGCAGGCCCCGGGTGAAGACCCAGTCGATCTTGCCCAGCGTCCGTCCCGGATCGGGCGCCCACAGGCGCTGGGTGGGCACATCGGGCACGTTGGCGCCCCGCCAGTCGTAGCCGCGCGCGGTGAAGGCGTCGAACAGGGGTTCGTGCGGCTGGGGCCGCAGGCGGCGCAGGGGATCGGTCCCGTCGCCGTCGCGCATCGTGCGCGGCCAGTCCCAGGTCGAGGTGTTGAAGTCCCCCGCGATGACGACGGGGGCCGCCGGGTCGTACTGGTCGATCAGGTCCATCAGGCGCGTGGCCTGCCCGGCCCGGTGCGCGGGGTCCGAATGGCTTTCCAGATGCACCGCGACCACCGTGACAGGGCGCGCGTCCAGCATGACCTGCGCGGCCACGGCCATGCGCCCGCCCACGCGCGGCTCGCCGCGGGTGCCGTCGAACCAGGTGCCCTCGGCCTCCAGCCGCAGGATCGCGGGACGGTGCAGCGCCAGCCGCGACAGGACGGCGTTGCCGTGAAAGCCCAGCGCGTTGGGCGTGTCCGGCACGGTCGCCCGTTCGGCGGGCGATCCGCGGTCCAGTTCGACGAATTCGAGGCCATAGGCATAGCCCTGCACCAGCCGCGCCGACAGGTCGGCCAGCAGGTGCCCGTTCCCGGTGCGGGTCATGCCCTTGTCGATCTCGGTCAGCAGGCAGACGTCGGGGGCCTGTGCCTCGATCCGGGCGGCCAGCGCGGTCAGGTGGCGCAGGCGTTCCACGTTCCAGCCGACGACACGCAGCCAGCCGGTGGCGCCATCCGCCTGCGGGGCGGGGCCGCCCCGTTCGACCTCGCGCAGGGCGGGGATCGTGTCATGGGCAGCCCGGTAGGTGGCGTGGTCGCCCGGCCCGTCGCGCAAGCTGTTGCGGCGGTCGAGCGGAACCTCGGTCAGCGCGGCGACAGGGGTGGACTGAGGCGACAGGATCCAGTCGGTCATGCCCGCGCCCCAACTTGCGCCCCTGCGACCATCGCGGCGCACCAGGCCACGTCGTCGCCCGACAGCGTGTCGATCAGGCCATCCGCCAGCCAGCCGCGCAAGCCGTCCGTCCAGCCCAAGCCCGCCCGGTCGGCGGCCGCCATGACCTCGGGGCGGTAGGCATGGCAGGGGATGGCAATGCCCGCATCGTGCAAGGCGCGGGCGTCATCGGGGTGGAACGGCGACAGGTCGACGCACAGTTCGTCCAGGTCCGCCGCCCTGGCCAGCCCGACGGGATCGCCATAGCGCGCATGGCAGATGCCGCCGGTCTTCAGCCCCGGGATGGCGCGCTTCAGGTCACGCAGGTGGGCGTGGTCGAACGAGATCATCATCACCGCATCCCGGTCGGCGGGGTCTTCCAGCACCGCCGCCAGCGCGCGGGCATAGCGGGGCAGGTCGCGCTTTTCCTTCACCTCGACCTCGAGCCCCAGGCCCAGCGACCGGGCCAGCCCGATCGCCTCGGCCAGTGTCGGCACGCGCTCACCCGCAAAGCCCGCGCCGAACCACGCGCCCGCATCCAGCGCGCGGACCTGTTCCAGCGTCATGTCGGCGACCACGCCGCTGCCGTCTGTCGTGCGGTCCACCGTCAGGTCGTGGATCACCACGATCTGCCCGTCCGCGGTCAGCACTGTGTCGATCTCCGCCGTGGTCCCGCCTGCCGCATGGTTCGCGCGCAGGGCGGCGGCCGTGTTTTCCGGCGCCGCGATGGAATGGCCGCGGTGGCCGCAGACGTGGATGCGGCCGGTCTCTCGGGCAAGCCAGTGCACGGGGGGTATCCTTTCGGGGGTCAGACCTTGCCCATCCCGGCGGCCAGCACGTCATCGCGCAGGACCCGTTCGGCAAGGAAGAAGATGATCAGCATGGGCAGCAGGAGCAGGAACGTGACCACGGCGGCCGTCGGGAACACGATCACCCGGCCGCCCAGGTAGGTCCACAGGATCACCGGCAGGGTCTGCACGAAGGGCGCGCCGATGATGAAGGTCTTCTCGAACTCCTCGAACGAGGAGATGAAGGTCAGAAGCCCCCCGGCCAGGAACCCGGGCCAGGCGACCGGCACCAGGATATGCCAGGCGACCTGCAGCGGCCCCGCGCCCAGGGATCGCGCGGCATGCAGGATGTCGTCGGGCACGCCCTCGATCGTGGCGGTCAGGATGCGGATCATGAAGGGCAGCGTGCCGATGGTCTGCACCAGGA
>DBBA01000337.1 GCA_002291955.1 Rhodobacteraceae bacterium UBA996
CGGTCATCGTCTGCTCCGCCTCATCTGCCCGCGCGGGGTTGGTCCCCGCGTCGTTCTCCGACTGTAGCGAATCACCCCGCGCCGCGCCAGCACGAAGGCATGCCCGCGCCTGCCGCAGCAGGACTTTGCCGCAGCGCCACATGCCGCTATGCTGGCGCCGCAGGAACAGGGGGGCGGCCATGAAGGTGGGCATTGTCGGCGCAGGCATGGTCGGCGCCTCGGCCGGGTTCGCGCTGGCCCTGACCGGGGGCGCGTCGGACGTGGTGCTGGTGGACGCCAACCCCGCCCGGGCCCAGGCCGAGGCCGAGGATATCGCCCACGCCGTCCCCTTCGGCCGGGCACTGAGCGTGCGCGCCGGGGGCTATGCCGACCTCGCAGGCGCGGGCGTGGTGATCCTCGCGGCCGGGGTCAGCCAGCAACCCGGCGAGACGCGGCTTGCCCTCCTGTCCCGCAACGCCGCGGTGTTCCGCGACGTGATCGCCCGGGTCATGGCGGTCGCCCCCGACGCGATCCTGCTCATTGCCACGAACCCCGTGGACATCATGACCGACATCGCCACCCGCCTGTCGGGCCTGCCGCCCGCCCGCGTGATCGGGTCGGGCACGATCCTCGACACCGCGCGGTTCCGCAGCCTTCTGGGCGCGCAGCTCGGCGTCGCGCCGCAATCCGTCCACGCCTATGTCCTCGGCGAGCATGGCGATTCCGAGGTGCTCGCCTGGTCCGCCGCCCGCGCGGGCAGCCTGCCGGTCGCAGCCTTCGCCGCGCAGGTGGGCGCCGCCATCACCGAGGACGTCCGCGCCCGCATCGACGACGGCGTCCGCCGCGCCGCCTACCGCATCATCGCAGGCAAGGGCGCCACATGGCACGGCATCGGCGCAGGCCTCGCCCGCATCGTCCGCGCGGTCGCGGGCAACGAGCAGGCCGTCCTGTCCGTCTCCGTCCGCCGCGACGCCATCCTCGGCATCGGCCCCGTCGCCCTGTCCGTCCCCCGCGTGGTCGGCCGCGCCGGCGTCACCGCCGACCTGATGCCCGACCTCGATGAGGGCGAGACCACGGCCCTCGCCGCCTCAGCCCGGCTGCTGGCAGATACGGCTGGGGCGGTTGCGCTCTGACCCTGCCTCACACCACCCGGCACCGGATCAGCCGCCAGTGCTGCGCGACGCCCGCCTCCTCCATGGCCGCCACCACATCGCCGCGGAAGAAGAAGCCTGAAATCAGCTGCGGATCATGCCAGATCGCCGGCCCGTCGAGCGCGCGCGCGTGGACGGCTGCATCACCGTCCTTGGGCTTCGAGGGCAGGTTCCAGTTACTCGGCGGGTTGTCATATGGGTTCGGCCGAAGCGCCGGGCTCTCCTCCGGTGCCAGCGTCTTGAACACCTCGAAGCGTACCAGAGCGTGGTAACCACGGTCGGCATGCACCTCGGTCTTGCGGTCGGCCAGGAACACGCGCACCGGCAGCACAAAGGTGCGCCCCAGATCGAAGCGCAGAAGTGGCGCGGCGATCTCGCGCGTAAACGAGGTGCCGCCTCCGCCCATGAACAGAAGCGGCAAGTCCTTGAACGTTTCCCGCGGCGAGTCGGCCCAGGCCTTCATCGGCAGGTCCTCCGCCACGGGCCACCGGGCCTCCCTGATCGCCGCCCAGAGGGCATTGTCCTCGTCAGTGGACATCAGCTGTACAAGGCTGCTGTCCAATTTCACCGTACTGACCCAGACGCTGTCGCTCTTCATCGCCCCCCCGGATAACTGGCGCCCTACAGCGCCAGCCCCACCCAGGCCCCGTTTCGCGCCGACGACCGGACACAGGCATCGACGAACGCGACCCCCTGCAAGCCCTCGGCAATCCCCGGGAACACCACCTCGGGCCCCGCGGCCCCACCATCCCGCTTCGCCCGGATCGCCCGCGCGGCCTCGGCATAGATGTTGGCGAAGCCCTCCAGATACCCCTCGGGATGGCCCGGCGGCACCCGCGTCACCCGCGCCGCCGCCGCGCCTGACCCCGCGCCACCCCGCGTGATCAGCCGCTTCTCGCCCCCGAACGGGGTGTACCACAGGTGGTTCGGCTCCTCCTGCGCCCAGTCGAGCCCGCCCTTCGTCCCGTACACCCTGAGCCGCAGGCAGTTCTCGTTGCCGGGCGCCACCTGACTGCACCACAGCATCCCCCGCGCGCCGCCCTTGAAGCGCATCAGCACATGCCCGTTGTCATCGACCCGCCGCCCCGGGACGAACGCCTGCAGGTCGGCGGCCAGCGCCTCCAGCTCCAGCCCGGTGACAAAGGACGCAAGGTTGAAGGCATGCGTCCCGATGTCCCCCGTGGCCCCGCCCGCGCCCGACTGCGCCGGATCGGTGCGCCACGCGGCCTGCTTCTGCCCCGACGCCTCGATGGCTTCCGTCAGCCAGTCCTGCACATACTCCACCTGCACCAGCCGGATGTCGCCCAGCGCACCGGATGCCACCATCTCGCGCGCCTGCCGCACCATCGGATAGCCCGTGTAGTTGTGCGTCAGCACGAACAGCGCCTCCGCCTTCTCGGCCGCCTTCGCCAGCGCCTTCGCGTCCTTCAGCGTCGCCGTCAGCGGCTTGTCGCAGATCACATGGATCCCGCGCTTCAGGAACTGCAACGCCACCGGCGCGTGCATGTGGTTCGGCGTGACGATGGCGACCGCCTCGATCCCGCCCTTCAGGCGCGCCTCGCGCGCGGCCATCTCGGCGAAACTGCCGTACACGCGCGCGGGGTCCAGCCCCAGCTCCGCCCCCGACGCGCTACTCCGCGCAGGGTCCGAACTGAACGCGCCCGCCACCAGCTGGAACTGCCCGTCCAGCCGCGCGGCAATCCGGTGCACCGCCCCGATGAATGCGCCCTGCCCGCCCCCGACCATGCCCAGCCGGATCGGTCCGCCGCCCGCATCACTCCGCCCCTCGATCGCCATGCCGCCTCTCCCTTCCCTTCATCCTTGCTCAAATACCTCGGGGGTTTGCCGCCGAGTCCGCCACCGGTCCGAGGACCGGCGGCATGGGGGGCAGAGCCCCCGCTTCTGCCGCCTCACCCCAGCCCCAGCATCCGCCGGTTCGCCGCCCGATCCGTCCCGGCATCGGCGAAATCGTCGAACGCCTTCTCCGTCACCCGGATGATGTGCGCCTTCACGAACTCCGCGCCCTCCCGCGCGCCGTCCTCGGGGTGCTTCAGGCAGCACTCCCACTCCACCACCGCCCAGCCGTCGTAGCCATGCTGGGT
>DBBA01000078.1 GCA_002291955.1 Rhodobacteraceae bacterium UBA996
AGCAGGTCGTAGGCGATCTTGGGTTCGCCCGCGTAGAAGCCGTGCGCGGTGCCGATGGCGGGGGCGAAGACGGCAAGCTTCGGCATCTCGCGGCAGAAGGCGACGCATTCGTCGTAGTTCGCCAGGATCGAGGCATCTTCGGCCACGAACTTGTCATCCTCGACCCCGCCGATGGCGCCGATCTCGGCTTCGAGGCCAATCCCCGCGGCTTCGGTCAGGGCATAGACCTGCGTGGACTTCGCGACGTTCTCGGCGAACGGCAGGGCGGACCCGTCGAACATCACCGATGTCCACCCTGCGTCGATGCAGGCGCGGATGACGTCGAGGCTGGTGCAGTGGTCCAGGTGCAGCGCGACGGGCACGGGCGCGTCGGTCGCCAGTTGCCGGACCCAGCCCGCGACGACCGGGGCCCCCCAATGGCGCACGGTCTTGACCGACACCTGCACGATGACAGGGGCGTTCAGCGCGGTTGCCCCGTCCACGATGGATTTCGCGCTGTTGTAGTCGATCATGTTGTAGGCAGCGATGGCGTAGCGATGCGCGCGCGCGTGGCGCAGCATCGGGCCCATGGGGACAAGGGGCATGGCGGGAACCTTTCGGGGGGATGCGCCGGACGGCCCTGCGTGGGCGCGCCCGGCGCGGGCGGGTCAGATCAGCGTCTCGTGCGGGCGGGACGGGTCGAACAGGCGGCGGCGGCCCGCGGCCTTGGCCTCGTTGTCGAAGGTGGTGCCCTTGGGGGACGACACGACCTCCAGTTGCAGGCCCCAGGGCGCCATGAAGTAGCACCAGGTCAGACCAAGGTTCGGCCCGTCGGTGTAGGACGTGGGTTCGCCCAGCACCTTCACGCCGTTGTCCTTCAGGAACCTGATCGCCGCGTCCATGTCATCGACGTAGAAGGCCATGTGGTGGCCGCCGACATCGCTGTTCTTCAGCGGTCCGTCGGTCTTCTGGTCGGGGGCGGAATACTGGAACACCTCCAGGTTCGTGCCATTGCCAAGGCGGACGTAGCGGAATTCCTTGATCTCGGACCGCGGGTGCACGTTCAGGTGTTCGTGCATCCAGTCGCCTTCACCGCGGAAGTCGGTGGCGGCGGTGAACAGCACCTCGGCCCCCAGGATGCGGGTGAAGAAGTCGCAGGCTTCGTTGATGTCGGGCACGGTGATGCCCACGTGTTCCATTCCGCGGATCCCGGGGATCGGCATGGTCGTTCCTCCCTCCTGTCAGTGGTATTTCTGGGCAAATGCGTTGAGGCGGGCGTATTCGCCGGATTTCGCCATCGCCTCGTAGAAGCCGCGGTAGATGGTGTGCTGTTCGCCATACAGCTCGCCGAGCTTGCGGTTGGGCTCGAAGGTGGCTTCGACCTGCACCATCTGGCCAACGGCGTCGTCGATGCTGGGGAAGGCGCCCGCGCCGAAGGCCCCCAGGATCGCGGCGCCCAGCGCGGTGCATTCGCGTTCCTTGGTCACGGTCGCGGGCTGGCCGATGATGTCGGTCATGATCTGCACGAAGCCGTCCGATTTCGTGCCGCCGCCCGTCAGGCGGAAATCGTTGATGCCGCCCACGATGTCGGACTGGAACGCGTCGAAGACCATCTTCATCTCGTGCGCGCAGCCTTCCAGAAGCGCGCGGATCAGGTCGTGGCGTTCGTGATACAGGCCAAGCCCGAGGAACCCGCCGCGGGCGACGGCGTCGTAGTAGGGGGTGACCTGGCTTGCCATGAAGGAATGGAACAGGACGCCGTTCGCGCCGGGCCGCGACCGGCCCGCCTGGTCGACCATGATCGCGTATGGGCTGCGCTTGAGCAGTTGACTCGCGTCGGTCTCGTTCCGGCCGAGGTGGTCGCGCCACCAGCGCAAGCTGGCGCCCAGGCTGAACGCGCCGCCCTCGATGTCCCAGGCGTGGGGCACGCCATGCCCGCCCCACCACAGGTTCGTGCCCTGGATGCGGTCCACGCTGTCCAGATGCGCGACCATGACGCCGGACGTGCCGACGGTGAATTCGGCCATGCCCTGCCGGATGACGCCCGCGCCGATGGCGGCGCATTGCTGGTCGCCCGCGCCCCGGCACAGCGCGATGCCCGCGGGCAGGCCGGTTTCCTCGGCCGCCTTGCGGGACATGCGACCTGCCATGGTGGCGGGGGTGCCCACGGGGGGCAGGCGGTCGCGGCCGACGCCGCAGATCTTCAGGATGCGGTCGGACCAGTCGAGTTTCGCGATGTCCATCATCCCGTTCAGCGTCAGGGATGCGGGGTCGGTCGCCCAGTCGTCGGCGCCCATGCGGTTCAGCAAGAACTCCTGCCCGTTCACGAACCAGCGGGTGCGGTCGAACAGGTCGGGGCGGTTCTCGCGCAGCCAGATGATCTTGGCCGCCGACCACAGCGGGCTGATCTGCATGCCGGTGTGCTTGTGGTGCGCTTCGGGCGTGAATTCGGCGGCGATTTCACGCACGCTGCCCAGCGCGCGGCCGCAGTTCCACACCAGCGACTTGGCGATGGGCTGCATCGTCGCGTCGATCATGCCGAAGGTGCCGCGCTGGCTGGACAGGCCGACCGAGACATACGCCTCGGGCGGGAGGGACGCCTTGGCGACGGCGGCGCGCGAGGCGATGCAGATGCCCTGCCAGACGTCCTCGAGGTCCTGTTCAATCCAGCCGGGCTGGGGCGAGGAACAGTCGTATTCCTTGTAGCCGTGGCCGAGCGCGTTGCCCTTTTCATCGAAGATGATGACGGTGCAGCCGGTGGTGCCCGCGTCGATGCCCACGAAGGCGCGTTTCTGTGCTGTGGTCATTGGTTCCCCCCTCTCCCTTCGTGCGCTAGTGCCGCGGCCCCTGCACGTCTGCCAGCCAGTCCGACAACAGCCGCAGGAACCGCAGGCGGCGGGCGGCGGCATCGGGCGGCAGGGCGGACAGTAGCCTGGCCTTTTCGCCCAGCACATCGTCCACGCAGGCCGCGACGCGGACGCGCGCGATGGCCTGCGCCGTGTCGCCGGTGCCGTCCCAGCCCCGCGCGGTGGCAAAGCCGAAGGGGATCAGCGTGTCAGGCCAGGTGGCATCGAGCCTGCGGTGCGGCTGGCCTTGCGCGGACAGGCGCACGCGGCAGTGAAAGTCGGTGATCCCGCCTTGGGCGATCTCGGCCCGAAGCGCGTCGGGCATGGACGGGTGGTCGGGGATTGCGCCCGCGAAATCGCCCTCGACCAGTTCGACCTCGGCCCGGTGCCCGGCCAGCCGCAGGGCATCGCGCAGGATCAGGTGCTTGGCCGTGCAGGCCCCCTGCCCCCTGCGCAGTGCGCCAAGCGGCGTGCGGTCGGGACCCGAGCGATAGGGCATGGCGCGGACGGCGTGGAACAGCGCCACCGGATCGCCGCCGTGGGGGGCCGCGAAGGCCGCGAGCGCGACCGCATAGGGATCGGCGGGCGCCGCGGCCTGCCTGTCAGAAATATGCATGGCCGTCGCTGCCGTCGAAGACGTGCCAGAGGTCGCGCTTGACGGTCAGCCAGCACACCTCGCCCGGTTTGCCCGCGAAGTCGGGGGTGGTCTTGACCCGGATGCGGGTGTCGGCCAGTTCGACCTCGACCAGCATGTCGCCGCCCAGAAGCTCGTTGACGAAGATGCGGCCCTTGATCGACGGGCCGGCCGGTTCGGCCAGGTGGATCGCCAGCGCATCGGGGCGCACGCCCATGCGGACCGTGCCGCCCGACGCCGCGCCGTTCAGCCGGGCGCGCTGGTTGGGAAGCAGAGGGATGGCGAAGTTCGCGTGGGTCAGCACGGCCTGATCGCCCTGCCCCTGCACGTCGCAGGTGACGAAGTTCATCGCCGGTTCGCCCACGAACCCCGCGACCCAGGCGTTGACGGGGTGATTGTAGATTTCCGACGGCGTGCCCCACTGCTGCAACTCGCC
>DBBA01000201.1:0-19568 GCA_002291955.1 Rhodobacteraceae bacterium UBA996
GTCGGACCGCCGGTAAATCTAGCACCTTCGAGCAAAATGGTTCGAATTGCATCATTGGCGGAATAGAGCCCCCCTTGGTTCGCAACGACTCCTCCGCCGCCACCATCTAGCGAAACGCTCACGCCAAATGTGTCTGCAGCGTCGTCCCAAGAAACAGGTATGCTTGAAGCACAAACTGGAAGAAGAAGCCCCATGCAGGAAATCGGACGCCCCCCATCAAGCAGCATGCTTCCACTCGTAGACCTAACGTAGTCCAAAGCGTTGAACCCGCGATCAATTAGCTGGGGCACGTTCGACGGATTGCTCGCTGCAGTCTCAACCGAGATGCTCCAGATAATTCTCTGGGCGTTGACGAGATCTCCGCGAACAGTACCGATTGCGCTCCCCGTTACATCAATCCGAACAACTGCTGCCGAAGCCAATGAGGCGCCCAGCGCCCACAGCACCAATCCCAGTCCCAATCCGCGCATGGAAAATCCCCCTGAACCGCGCAATCCACCCGCACGACAGTCCCAAGCGCCGGCGATACCGTCAAGCAGTGACGCCCCGCCCGGCCGCCCCTAGCGGAACCCATCCTGGTTGCGCTGCCAGATGCGCTCGCCGATCAGGCAGTCGTAGCCCTGCGCCGGGATCACCTGCTCTGGGCCCTCGGTCCGGGTCACCGCAAGGGCGGGCGGCGGCGGCAACCCCACCAGTTCCAGCACCAGCTTCTGGCGCACCGCATCGGCGAACTGGTCCCAGTCCGTCACCGGCACGACAAAGGCCGCGGGCCCCCCCATCACGCACTGGCGATAGTATTCGTCCAGGTCGGGCAGGTTGAACCCCGTCCCGAACCCGTCGTTCGTCATCAGGGGCAGCCCGTTGATGATGATGCCGCGGCCCAAGACCTCGTCCCGCGCCTCGGTCACCGGGCGGCCCTCGTTGTTCGGACCGTCGCCCGAGATGTCGATCACCCGCCGCAGCCCGACATAGCCGTTGCCCTCGAACATCTCGGCCGCGGCCAGCAGCGCGGTCGAGATCGAGGTGCGCCGCATCGACGCCGAGAACCCCGCCGACAGCTCGTCGGCAAAGGCCTGCGCGTCCGCCCGGCTGCCCAGCAGCCGCCAGTCGATCACCACCCGCTGGCTGGCCTGCCCGGCCCATTCCATGTAGGCGATGGCGACCTGCCCGGTCATGCCTTGCGTGATCGCCCGCACCACCGGCTCCGACACCAGCGCCTCGGCATAGCCCCGCCGCTGGATCTCCAGCTCGCGCGGCGACATCGACCGCGACACGTCGACCGCCAGCACCAGCTCCACATCCACCTCGATGGGCTCGCCCGGCAGCACCTGCGCCCCGGCAGGCTGGCCAAGGATCAGCGCAAGCACCACGGGGACAAGGGACCGGACCGCCATTCCCGCAGGCTGACACCACCGCGCCGGTCTGTCCATTCACAACCGGGGGATGAAGGAAGGGATGGTGCCCAGAGCCGGAATCGAACCAGCGACACGCGGATTTTCAATCCGCTGCTCTACCAACTGAGCTATCTGGGCCCACGTCCGCAGGGTGACCCCCGCGCGGGTGCAGGCGTGATAATCGGGCGGCCCGGGACTGTCCAGAGGGGATTTCCCCCTGACCCCGCGGCCCCGCGCAGGGTCAGGACGGGCGCGGCGGGCGGTTGTCCCCGGGGCCGGGCGATGGCGCCCCGTCCTCGTCCGCATCGTCATCGGCGGGGATCGCATAGCCCCCCGTCAGCCAGCGCCCCAGGTCCACGTCGGCGCAGCGGCGCGAGCAGAAGGGCGTCCACGCGGCCTCGGTCGGGCGCTTGCAGATCGGACAGGACATCCTACCCCCAGACATCCAGCGGCCTCCGCTCGCGCTTGCGCTGCAGCTCAACATGGCCAAGCGCGGTCCAGCCCAGCACGGCCGTCTCCACCGGACAGGCCCGGAACGCGGCCTTCAGCGACTGGTCCAGGATATGGCGGTCCTTCTTGGCCATCGGGGCCATGTCCACCACCACCTGCCCGCCCAGACCCCGCAGCCGCAACTGCCGGGGCAGGGCGCGGGCCGCGGCGATGTTGGCCTTCAGCCCCGCCGCGGGCGAGGTGTCGCCGCCCGTGTTCACATCCACCGCCACCAGCGCCGTCGTCGGCTCGATCACAATCGACGCACCGCCCGGCAGCCCCACCCGGGGCGACCGCAGCGCGGCGACCAGATCGGTCACCCCGTGCCGGTCGAACGCGCCCGGCGCCTCATCCACCAGATCCGCCACCGGCCAGTCGCGCAAAGCCACATCCCAGGCCCCCGGCGCGTCCAGCAGCAGCGCCGCCATGCGCGCCCCGGCCTCGGCCCCCAGCCGGTCGGCAAGGTCGGCCAGCATCGCGACCTCACCCGCCACGGCCTCGTCCGGCGCCCCTTCGGCCGCTGACCGCAGGATCACCCCGTGGTCGCGGGTCCCCAGCGCCGCGCGGCCCGCGGCCTCCAGCCGGTCCCGCTCGGCCCCATCCCACAGCGTGCGGCTGACGTTCACGCCCGGCGCACCCGGGGTCACCACGGCCAGCCGCCCCTTCAGCACCACCCGGTCGGTCAGGGGCAGCGCCTTGGACCCCTCGGCATGGCCGGTCACCTGCACCACCACGCCCGCCCCGGGCCGCAACGCCTGCGCGCCGCGCAGGAACCCCGTCATCCCGTCGGTCAGGCGCAGCATCACGCCGCCCTGACCCTTCATCGGGCGGTCGGGCAGGCCCAGGAACACCGCGCCGGGCCCGGGCGGCGCATCCTCGGGCGCGTCCACCAGCAGGTCGTCGAGCTGTCCGTCCACCAGGAACGCCGCCGCCGCGCGCCCGCCAAGCTGCCCCAGAACCAGCGCCGAGCCCTTCATTCCGGCCTCCACATCGGCCACCCGGCCGCCGCCAGAAGCTGCGCCGTCTCGGCCAGGGGCAGGCCCACGATCGCGCTGTGACTGCCTGCCATCCACGGGATCAGGGCCGCCGCCGGCCCCTGGATGCCATAGGCCCCCGCCTTGCCGCGCCAGTCGCCGGTGGCCAGATACCCGTTCAGTTCCGCGTCCGACAGGCGCTTCATCGCCACCGTGCTGTCCACCGTCCGCAGCCAGACCCGGGCGCCCCGGCGCACGACGACCGCCGTCAGCACCCGGTGCCGCCGCCCGCCCAGCAGCGTCAGCATCGCCGCCGCCTCGCCCGCATCGGCAGGCTTGCCCAGGATGCGGCGCCCCACGGCCACCGTCGTATCGGCGCACAGCACGATATCGTCCGCGTCGGCCTGCACGGCGGCCGCCTTGGCCTGCGCGATCCGCTCCACATAGGGGCGGGGCAGCTCGCGCGGGCGCGGATCCTCGTCGATGTCGGGCGGGCGCACGGCATCGGGCACCACGCCCAGCACTGCCAGCAGGTCCAGCCGCCGGGGTGACGCCGAGCCAAGGATCAGCCGGGGCCGACCACCGTCCTGGCCCCCGCCGTCCACCCGCACGTCGGCGGCCGTCACGTCACTTGAAGCGATAGTTGATCCGCCCCTTGGACAGGTCATAGGGCGTCATCTCGACCTGCACCTTGTCACCCGCCAGAACCCGGATCCGGTTCTTGCGCATCTTGCCTGCCGTGTGCGCGATGATCTCATGGCCGTTTTCCAGCTCGACCCTGAACGTCGCATTCGGCAGGAGTTCCTTCACGACGCCGGGGAATTCGAGCAGTTCTTCCTTGGCCATGGTCACTCCGGTCAGTACCCGCGGGGAGTCGCGAGCGCGCGGGACAATGCGCCGGGCGGCCGGGATTTTCAAGGGGTCGGGGCGGATTGGCGACAAATCGCACTGCGGCCGACGCAGAGGGGGCCGCGAAGCGAAGCGCAGGGTGCGTCACGCAGCGCAGCGCATGGTGCTTGACGCAGCAAAGCAAAGCGCATGGTGCCCCGTGTCCGATTTGAACGAACGACCTTCGCTTTACAAGAGCGCTGCACTACCACTGTGCTAACGGGGCCCGTCGCTGGATTACCAGCCACCCGCCCGCCGCGCAACCGCAACGGTCGGGGCGGGACCGAACCTTGCACCGGTCCGGTCGGCCCGGGGCACCCGCACCGCAATGGTCGGCACTGCCCCGCTGTCCCCGCTATGTCCGACAAGGTTGTCCGCGGCAAGGGACGCCTGCGCCGACGGCGCAGGGCAACGGCTCGCACGCGACGGTGCCTTTGCGCCCTCTCACCCCCGGGGCCACCGGCAGGGTTTCCCGGACCTTGAACCCCAACCGGCGCGTGCGACCCGTCCGCGATCCCCCGGTGCACACGTGCCTCCGCGATCCGGATTGCGCGAGGGGGCGAAGGTCCCTCGCAGCATGGATACCGGACACTCCGGCCCCGCACTCAGCCTCGCCGCCGCCGCCCCTCTGCCCGTTGCGTCCCGCGGCGGATCGTCCGCACGGGCGCGCAGGGTTCCGGTAAGCCTGGTTAACCAAACCCTGCCGTGCACACCCCTTTACGTTATGCCTCAATGGCTTGCCGGTTTGTGCACATGTGCACAAACCCGGCTGTCCCGGGGCAGGGTGCGGCCCAGGATATGGTCGGCGGCCTTTTCCCCCACCATGATCGATGGGGCGTTGATGTTCCCGTTCGTGACCTGCGGGAAGATCGAACTGTCCGCGACCCGCAGGCCGTCCACCCCGATCACCCGGGTCTCGGGGTCCACCACCGCCATGGGATCGTCCGCCCGCCCCATCCGGGCAGTCCCGCAGGGATGATAGGCGCTCTCGGCGTGGTCCCGGACAAAGGCATCGATCTCGGCATCCGACTGCACCCCCGGTCCGGGCTGCAACTCGGCCGCCACATGGGCTGCCATCGCCGGCTGGGCAAAGATCGCCCGCGTCGCCCGGATCGCCGCGCGGAAATCCACCCAATCCTGCGGGTGCCCCATGGCGTTGACGAACACCCGGGGCGGGGCGGCCGGGTCGGCGGACGCGAGCCGCACCCACCCCCGCGACGGCGACCGCATCGGTCCCACATGGGCCTGGAACCCATGCCCCGCCGCCACCCCCCGCCCGTCATAGCGGACCGCGATGGGCAGGAAGTGGAACTGGATGTCGGGGTAGTCCACGCCCGGCCCCGACCGGACGAAGCCGCCCGCCTCGAACTGGTTCGACGCGCCGGGCCCGGTCCGGGTGAGAAGCCAGCGGGCGCCGACATACGCCTTCCCGATCAGGTTCCAGTAGCGATAGAGCGTGATCGGCAGGCGCGCCGCGAACTGCACATAGACCTCCAGATGGTCCTGCAGGTTCGCCCCCACCCCGGGACGGTCGGCCATCACCGGAATACCATGCTCGGCCAGATGCGCCCCGGGTCCGATGCCGGACAGCATCAACAGCTTCGGCGTGTTCAGGCTCGACGCTGCCAGCACCACGCCCGCCCGGGCGCGGATCACCTGCAGCCCTGCGGGCGTCGCGACCTCGACCCCGGTCGCGCGGCCACCCTCGAACACCACACGCGTCGTCAGCCCCTGCACCACCCGCGCGCCGCGGGTGATTGCGGGCCGCAGATAGGCGCTCGCGGCCGACCAGCGCCGCCCGCCGCGGATGGTCGCCTCCAGCGCGCACATCCCCTCCTGATCCGCGCCGTTGTAGTCGTCGGTCACCGGATACCCCGCCTGCCGCCCGGCCTCGACGAACGCCCGGAACAGCGGGTTCCGCATCCGGCCCTTCGTCACCGTCAGGGGGCCGTCCGTGCCGCGCCACGCCGGGTTCTGCCCGTCCTGGACCGCCTCCATCCGCCGGAAGTAAGGCCCCACGTCGGCCGACCCCCAACCGGTCGCCCCCATCGCGGCCCAGGTGTCGAAGTCCTGCGCATGGCCGCGGACATAGACCATCCCGTTGATGGACGACGACCCGCCCAGCACCCGCCCCCGCGGCACCGCCAGCCTGCGCCCGCCCAGCGCGGGCTCTTGCTCCGACCGGTAGCCCCAGTCGTAGCGGGCCATGTTCATGGGATAGCTGAGCGCACCCGGCATCTGGATGAACGGCCCTGCATCGGTCCCGCCCGCCTCGACCACGAGCACCGACCGCCCGGCCTCGACCAGCCGGAACGCCAGCGCGCAGCCCGCCGACCCCGCACCGACGATGACGTGATCGGCCTCCATCATCGCACCCCGCCCGCCCCGCGCGCACCCGGGCGCCGCGCGCGCCCGCAGGTCGCCACCCCGCAGGGCAGCACCCCGCAGGTCGGGCGCGGGTCAAGGGTCGCGCGTCCGCGCGACCGCCGCAGGCGGCGTGAAACGCCCTTGACGCGGGTCCGGCCTGCACCACGCTCGATCAGGCGGCTGAGGACGCAGGATGCGCCCTCAGCTGCCTCCATGCAGAATGGCACTCTCCGTCCGACCAAGCCTGACGGTGTCGATGGAGCACGCCTGCCGACGCCGCAGGCGTCGGTCTGCGTGACGTCCTTGCCGACGCCGCAGGCGTCGGCTTGGCCCAACGCCGGCCCCGCGGCGCAGCCGCGACAGGCCGGGGGCGGGAGGGTCCCGGGCCCCCCGGGCGCGGCGTCAGTACGGTGCGGCCACATCACTCGCTCCCTCGTACACCGTCCGCACCCACGAATACGACTCCAGCGCCTCGGCCGCGTTCTCGCGCCCGTAGCCGCTGCCCTTCACGCCCCCGAACGGCATTCCCGCGGGCGTCAGGTTGTAGGCGTTGATCCAGCCCGTCCCGGCCGCGATCTGGCCAAGCACCCGGCGCGCGCGGGGCACGTCGCGGCTGAACACTCCCGCCGCCAGACCAAAGGGCGTGGCATTGGCCCGCGCCACGACCTCGTCCTCGGTGTCGAAGCTCAGCACCGACATCACCGGTCCGAACACCTCGTCGCGCGCAATCTCCATCCCGTCGGTCACGTCCGCGAACACGGTGGGTTCCACCCAGAAACCCGGCCGGTTCATCCGGCGCCCTCCGATGACCAGCCGCGCGCCCTCGGCCTCGGCCCGGCCGATGAAGCCCGCCACACGGTCCGCCTGCGCGGCACTCACGAGGGGACCGAAGTTGGTCGCCTCGTCCAGTGGATCGCCCGCATTGATGCCCGCCATCCGTTCTACCAGCCGCCGCAGGAACCGGTCCACCAGGGGGCGCTCCACGAACACCCGCGTGCCGTTGGAACAGACCTGCCCCGAGGAGTAGAAGTTCCCCAGGATCGCCCCCGACACCGCGGCGTCCAGGTCCGCGTCCTCAAACACGATCAGCGGCGACTTGCCCCCCAGTTCCAGCGTCACGGGCACCAGCCGCTCCGCCGCCGCCGCCGCAACCCGGCGCCCGGTCGCGACCGACCCGGTCAGCGACACCTTGGCCACGCGCGCATCCGCCAGCAGCGCCGCCCCCACGTCGCCTGCGCCCTGCACCACCTGGTACAACCCGGGCGGCACCCCGGCCTCGGCCAGGATCAGACCGACCTGCAACGCGCCGAGCGGCGTCACCTCGGACGGCTTGAACACCATGGCGTTGCCCGCAGCCAGCGCAGGCGCCGCCTTCCAGCAGGCGATCTGGGTGGGATAGTTCCACGCCCCGATCCCCAGGCACACACCGAAGGGTTCCCGCGTGATCACCGCCCGGTCGGCGCCGAAATCCACCACGCGGCCCCGCGCGACCTCGGCCAGCGCGGCGAAATGGTCCAGCGCATCCGCCCCGCTGGCCGCATCGGCCACGAGCGTTTCGGACAGGGGCTTGCCGGTATCCAGCGTCTCGATCACCGACAGCGCGCGGTTGCGGTCGCGGATGATGGCGGCGGCCCGGCGCAGCACGAGGGCGCGTGCGGCACCCGTCCAGCCGGCCCATTCGGCCTGTGCCCGCACGGCGCCGGCCAGTGCGGCCTCGATCACCGCGGGCGTCGCCGCATGGACGGTCGCGATCCACTCGCCGGTCGCGGGATAGACCACGGCGATCTCGGCCCCCGCGCGGTCGTCCATCAGACGGCCATCCACCACATGGCTGCCCGCGGGCTGCACGTCGGGAAGGGTCACGCCCGCCCCTCCAGTTCATGCCAGGCCGCGCGGACCATCGCCGCCGCGGCCGCGGCGTCCGGCCCGCCGTCGGCCAGCGACGCGCGGATGTAGAGCCCGTCGATCAGCGCCCCCAGCCGGTCCGCCCCCGCCCGCGCCCGGTCCCCGAGCGCGGGGCGCAACGCATGGGTCAGGGTGGATGCCAGCCTGCGCTGGTACACCCTGAGCAGCCGCCGCGCCCCGGGGTCGCGCTGCGCCTCCACGTAGAACATCAGCCAGGCCGCCACGACGTCCCGCCGGAAGTTGATCGGCGAGAAACTGGCCGCGATCACCGCATCGACCCGTTCGGCGGGCGTGCGCGCCGCGCGCAGGGCGCCCCGCACCTCGGCCTCCCACAGGCCCAGGATGTACCGCATGGCGGCCACGAACATCGCCTCCTTCGCGCCAAAGTAGTGGTGCGCCAGCGCAGGCGACATGCCCGCCGCGCGGGCAATCTGTGCCACCGTCACGTCGAGCGACCCCGCCCGGCCCACTTCGGCAATCGTGGCCTTTACCAACGCGTCGCGTCGTATAGGCTCCATCCCCAGTTTCGGCATCCCGTGGCACACCTTTTCCTTGCCTCGCGGTGCTAGACGGGTCTTGATTGACTCGTCAATCAACAAAACCGGCCAAAGCGCCGGGACAGCCCAGGGAGCCTGCCCATGACCCTCCGTTTCCGCACCATTGCCTCGGCCTTGGCCCTGACCCTTGCCGCGCTTCCCGCGGCGGCGCAGGACTGCGACAGCGTCACCTTCGCCGACGTGGGCTGGACCGACATCACCGCCACGACCGCCACGGCCAGCGTCATCCTGACCGCGCTGGGGTACCAGACCGAGACGCAGCTCCTGTCCGTCCCGGTCACCTATCAGGCGATGGCGCAGGGCGACGTGGACGTCTTCCTCGGCAACTGGATGCCCACGATGGAAGCCGACATCGCCCCCTTCCGCGAGGCGGGCACCGTCGAGACCGTGCGCGTCAACCTGACCGGGGCCAAGTACACGCTGGCGACCAACGCCGCCGGTGCCGCGCTCGGGATCGACAGCTTCGACGACCTCGCCGCGAAGGCATCGGCGCTGGACGGCAAGATCTACGGGATCGAGCCCGGCAACGACGGCAACCGCCTGATCCTCGATATGATCGCCGCCGATGCGTTCGGGCTGTCGGGCTTCGAACTGGTGGAAAGCAGCGAACAGGGGATGCTCGCCCAGGTGGGCAACGCCGACCGCCGGGGCGAACCCGTGGTGTTCCTGGGGTGGGAACCGCACCCGATGAACGCCAACTTCGACATGACCTACCTCGCGGGCGGCGACGACTGGTTCGGCCCGAACCTCGGCGGGGCCGAGGTGCGGACGAACACCCGCGCAGGCTTCTCGGCGGAATGCCCGAACCTCGGCACCTTCCTGGCCAACCTCGAGTTCACCCTGGCCATGGAGAACGAGATCATGGGCGCGATCCTGAACGACGGCGCCGACCCCGCCGCCGCCGCGACCGCATGGCTTCAGGCCAACCCGGGTGTGCTGGATGCCTGGCTTGCAGGCGTCACGACAAAGGACGGCGGCGACGCGCTGGCCGCAGTCAAGGCAGCGCTCGGGCTGTGACGCCGGACCTGCGCCGGTACCTCGTCGGACTGCGCGACCTGTCGGACTGGCAGGCGCGCCTCGCCGATCCCGCGCGGCACTGGCGCGCCGGGTACTCGGCGCGGATGCTGGCCGAGCGCTGGACGTCAGGGGCCGACCTCCCGCCCGAGGTCGCCGCCCTGATGGACCCGCCGACCACGCTGCTCTACGCGATCCCTGAGTACGGTGTCCCGGTACCTGGGCGCGGGGCCGACAGCCAGTGCGACCTTCTGGCACTTGTCCGCTCCGGCGGGCACATCGGCGTCGTCGCCGTGGAAGGCAAGGTCGATGAACCCTTCGGCCCCACGGTCGGCGACTGGCTGGCCGACGGGGGGGCGAACCGCCGCGACCGGCTGCTCGGTCTCTGCGGGCTGCTCGACTGCGGGGCCGACCCTCCGCCCGACCTGCGCTACCAGCTGTTCCACCGCACCGCCGCCGCCGTGGTCGAGGCGCGCCGGATCGGTGCCAGCCTCGCTGCCGCCATCGTCCACTCCTTCTCGCCCACGCACCGCTGGCTCGCGGATTTCGAGGCCTTCGCGGCGTATCTCGGCCAGCAGGCGACCCGGGGGACCGCCACCGACCGGCAGTTGTCCGACGGCCTGACACTGCGTCTGGGCTGGGCCTCGGACCCGTCCGCCGGGAAGGAGACCTGACCCGCCATGCTCGACTGGCTCACGGGCACCAAGATCCCGGTCGGCGACACGGCCGAGGCGGCCTTCGACTGGTTGCAGGCGCGCGGCGGGGCGGTCTTCGACCGGATCGCCGACACGCTGCAGGGGCTGATCGACGCGATCCTGTGGGTGCTGCAGACGCCGCACCCGCTGATCGTGGTGGCCGCGTTCGTGGCGCTAACCTGGGTCCTGCAGCGGTCGTGGCAAACCTGTCTGCTGGTGGCCGTCGGGTTCCTGTTCATCCTGAACCAGGGCTACTGGAAGGCCACCACCGAAAGCCTGACGCTGGTGCTGTCGGCCTGTGTCGTCTGCATGGGGCTGGGCGTGCCCATCGGCATCTGGGCCGCCCACCGCCCCCGCGTGTACGAGGCGATGCGCCCGGTCCTTGACCTGATGCAGACGCTGCCGACCTTCGTTTATCTCATCCCGGCCATCGTGTTCTTCGGGATCGGTATGGTGCCGGGGTTGATCGCCACGGTCATCTTCGTGCTGCCCGCGCCGATCCGGCTGACGCAACTGGGCATTGCCGCGGTGCCGAAACCCCTGCTGGAAGCCGCCGATGCCTTTGGCGCCACGCCGCGGCAGAAGCTGATGAAGGTGGAACTGCCTTCGGCCTTTCCGCAGATCATGGCGGGGCTGAACCAGACCATCATGCTGTCCCTGTCGATGGTGGTGATCGCCGCGCTGGTGGGGGCGGCGGGCCTTGGCGTGCCCGTGGTCCGCGCGCTGAACAGCGTGAACACCGGGCTTGGGTTCGAGGCCGGGTTCGTGATCGTGGTGCTGGCGATCCTCTTGGACCGGATGTTGCGGGTGCGGCGATGAGCGTTGCGGTGCGTTTTGACCGCGTGTCGATCGTCTTCGGCGACCGGCCCGACCGCGCGCTGCCGCTGATGGATGCAGGCCACGACCGCGGGCAGGTGCAGGCCGCGACGGGCCAGGTGCTGGGCGTGCACGACTGCACGCTGGATGTCGCGGAGGGCGAGATCCTTGTCCTGATGGGCCTGTCGGGGTCGGGCAAGTCCACGCTGCTGCGCGCGGTCAACGGGCTGAACCCGGTGTGCCGGGGCGCGGTGCATGTGTCGGACGGGCAGGGGCTGGTGGACGTCACCCACGCCGATGCCGCCACGCTCCGCCGCATCCGGCAGGCCCATGTGGCGATGGTGTTCCAGCAGTTCGGCCTGCTGCCCTGGCGGACCGTGCGCGACAACGTAGGGCTGGGGCTGGAACTGGCCGGGGTCCCGCGGGCCGAACGCGCCGCCCGGGTGGATGCGCAACTGGCGCTGGTGAACCTCGGCGCCTGGGCCGACCGCGCGGTGGGCGAGTTGTCGGGCGGCATGCAGCAGCGCGTGGGCCTTGCTCGCGCCTTTGCCACCGAGGCGCCGATCCTCTTGATGGACGAGCCGTTCTCGGCCCTCGACCCCCTGATCCGCGCACGTCTGCAGGATGAGCTTCTGGACCTGCAGCGGACCCTGAAGCGCACCATCATCTTCGTCAGCCATGACCTCGACGAGGCGTTCAAGCTGGGCAACCGCATCGCAATCATGGAGGGCGGGCGGATCGTGCAATGCGGCACGCCTGCGGACATCTTCCGTTCTCCGGCAAATGGTTACGTGGCGGATTTCGTGGCGCACATGAACCCCCTTGGCGTGCTCTGCGCCCGCGACGTGATGGAACTTGTGGGCGGAGTGCCGGTCGATACGGTTGCCCCGGACACCGGTATCCGCGACGTGATGGCGCGGGTGGGCGCGACAGGTGCGCCCGTGGGGGTGGTCGAAGGCGGGCAGGTCATCGGGCAGGTGACGAAGGACACCGTGCTGGCGCGGCTTCTGAACCCCGGCGGGCGGTAGGCCTTCGGAGGTTGGCCCTCGGCGGACGCCTCGGGCGCAGGCAGGGGGCTCTGCCCCCCGGACCCCCCGAGGTATTTTTGCAAGGATGAAGGACGAAGGTCTGCGCAGACCCTAGAGGCGTGACAGGACCAGTCCCGCGCTAACCAGCACGACCGCGCCAATACGCGTGGGGCTGATCTCCCTGACCGGCACGCCGAAGGCGCCGGTCGCGTCGAGGACCAGTGCCGCGACCAGTTGCCCGAGGATCAGCGCCGCAATCATCGTGACGACGCCCAGCACGGCCACCGACCAGACGGATGCGACGACGTAGATCGCACCGAGCACGCCCCCGATCCACAGCCACGCGGGCAGGGCGGCCAGCGTGCCCGCGGCGGGGACCGATCCGCGCGCGACGGTGAGGATCGCCAGCACCACGAACCCCACCCCGAAGCTGACCGCGGCGGCGGCGACCGGGTCGCCCACGGCGGCGCCGAGGCGGGCGTTGAGCGGAGCCTGCACAGCGATGGCGATGCCGCCCGTCACGATGGCGGCAAGGGCGAGCAGGGTTTGCAGGGTCATGGGCAGGTTCCTTCCGTGGCGGGCGAAGGGTAATGCGGTGCGTCGGGAAAGGGCAGGGCGCGGTCGCGCGAAGTGCCTGTGCGGCGGCGCACCTGACGACCCCCGCTGGACACCGCCCCCGCGCCGCGCCAGTGTCCCCGGCGCCCCTGGGAGACACGCCGCATGACCGATTTCGCTGCCACCCGCGCCCGGTTCCACCTGCCTGACGGCGTCACCTATCTGGATGGCAATTCGTTGGGCCCGCTGCCCCGGGGCGCGGCGGCACGGGCGCAGGTGGTGATCGAAGAGGAATGGGGCGAGGGGCTGATCCGGTCGTGGAACCGGGCGGGGTGGATGGCGCAGCCCGCGCGGGTGGGCGACGCGGTTGCCCGCCTGATCGGAGCGGCGCCCGGCACGGTGACCACGGGGGACACGCTGTCGATCAAGGTCTATCAGGCGCTGGCCTCGGCCCTCGATCTGGTCCCGGACCGTCGCGTGGTCCTGTCGGACACCGGCAACTTCCCGACCGACCTGTACATGGCCGAGGGGCTGCTGGCCTCGCTCGACCGCGGCCATGTGCTGCGGCTGGTCGAGCCCGAGGACCTGCCCGCTGTGATCACGCCCGACGTGGCCGTGGTCATGCTGACCCACGTGGATTACCGCACCGGCCGGATGCACGACATGGCGGCGGTGACGGCAGCGGCCCATGCGGCAGGCGCGGTGATGATCTGGGACCTCGCCCATTCCGCAGGCGCGGTGCCGGTGGACCTTGCGGCCTGTGCCCCCGAATTCGCGGTGGGCTGCACCTACAAGTACCTGAATGGCGGACCGGGGGCGCCCGCGTTCATCCATGTCCGCGCGGACCTTGCCGACCGGGTGCGGCCTGCGCTGTCGGGCTGGCTTGGCCATGCGCAGCCCTTTGCCTTCGACCTGGGCTACCGGCCCGGGGCGGGCGTGGAGCGGATGCGGGTCGGCACCCCGCCCGTCATCCAGATGGCGGTGCTGGAGGAGGCGCTGCGTGTCTGGGACGGGGTCGCAATGGCCGACGTGCGGGCGGCCTCCGTCGCGCTGTCGGAACGCTTCATTGCGGGGGTCGAGGGCGCGTGCCCGGGTCTGGTGCTGGCCAGCCCCCGCGACCCCGCCCGGCGCGGCGGCCAGGTCAGCTTCCGCCACCCCGACGGCTATGCGATCATGCAGGCGCTGATCGCGGCGGGCGTGATCGGCGATTTCCGCGCCCCCGACATCCTGCGCTTCGGCTTCGCGCCGCTCTACAACGATGCGGCCGACGTGGACCGGGCGGTGGAGGTGCTGGCCGGGATCGTGGTGGCCCGCGCCTGGGACCGGCCCGAGTTCCGGGCGCGCGCCGCAGTGACCTGAGGGGCGCGCGGGGTCTGCCGCCGCCCCACCCCCTCCTCGAGAAGGCAGGGGCCAGGGGGTGCGAGGGGAGCCCGCTGTCCGGCCGTCCACCCTGCGCCGGGACGGATCAGCCCACCGTCAGCACCACCTTCCCGATGGTCTGCCCGGTCTCGACCAGCGCGTGCGCCGCGCGCAGGGTGTCGGGCGTCATCGGCCCCATGTCCCGCGTCAGGGTCGAACGCAGCCGCCCCTGATCCACCATCGCCGCCACGCGGGACAGGATTGCGCCCTGTGCGGCCATGTCCGGTGTCCGGGCCATAGGCCGTGTGAACATGAACTCCCAGTGGACCGACACCGACTTCCGCTTGAGCAGCCCCTGCGCCGAGGCATCGAGCGGCGGGTCGTCGATCAGGCCGATGGCGCCCTGCGGCGCGACCACCTCGGACACGGCCGGCAGGTTCGCGGCCGTGCCCGACAGGATCGCCACATGGGTGCAGGGAGCCGCCCCCAGTGCCGCCACCTGCGCGGGCATGTCGCCCCGGTGGTCCACCACGTGATGCGCGCCGAGGGACAGGCACCAGGCCCGCGTCTCGGGGCGCGAGGCGCTGGCGATCACGGTCATGCCCGTCAGCGCACGGGCAAGCTGGATCATCGCCGACCCCACGCCGCCCGCCCCGCCCACCACCAGCAGGCTTGCGCCCGCATGGCCGCCCTCGGCCAACCGGAAGCGGTCGAACAAGAGCTCCCACGCGGTCAGCATCGTCAGGGGCAGGGCGGCGGCCTGCGCGGGCGTCAGCGACACGGGCGCGCGGGCGGCGATCCGGGCATCCACCACGTGCAGCGCCGCGTTGCTGCCCGGCCGGTCCAGCTGGCCCGCGTACCACACGCGGTCCCCGGGCGCGAAGCCCTGCACCGCCGCGCCCACCGCCACCACCACGCCCGCCGCATCGAACCCCAGCACATGCGGTCCCGGCCCTGGGCGCCCGCGGCGGCGTTCCTTGGTATCGACCGGGTTCACCGAGGCCGCCTGCACGGCCACCAGCAGGTCGTCCGGCCCCGGCACCGGATCGGGCAGGTCATGCGCCGCGAAACAGCCGGGGTCGTCCGCGGGCAGCGCGCGGGTGAATCCGATGGCCTGCATGGGATGTCCCTTCGGGAAACCCCGGCGCGAGGATGCCCCCGCGCCGGGGAGTGCCCTTACGCCTTGTGGTACGTCTTCGGCACGCCATAGACGGGTGTCGGGATGCCCACCTGCCGCGCCTTCAGCTGCAAGGACAGGAACTGGCTGTAGTGGCGCGACTGGTGCAGGTTGCCGCCGTGGAACCACAGGCCCGGCTGGGCCGTCGGCTTCCACATGTTGCGCTGCTCGCCGACCCAGGGCCCCGGGTCCTTGGGCGTGTCCGACCCCAGCCCCCAGACCTTGCCGACGCGGTCCGCCACGTCCTGCCCGATCAGGTCCGCCGCCCAGCCGTTCATCGATCCATAGCCCGTGGCATAGACGATCACGTCGGCAGGCAGGTGCGTGCCGTCCTCCAGCACCACGCCATCCTCGACGATCTCCTTCACCTGCCCATGCGCCAGTTTGATCTTGCCGTCGATGATCATCTGGCTCGCGCCGATGTCGATGTAGTACCCCGACCCCCGGCGCAGGTACTTCATGAACAGCCCGGAATCGTCCGCGCCCCAGTCCAGCCGGAAGCCGGCGCGTTCGAGGCCCTTGTAGAACTCGGCATCGCGCACCCGGATCTCGTCATAGATGGGCTTCTGGAACGTGTGCAGGATCGCATAGGGGATCGAGGCGAAGATCAGGTCGGCCTTTTCGGTCGTCATCCCCGACCGCACCGCCTGTTCCGAATAGAGCGCCCCCAGCCCCAGTTCCATCAGCGGTTCCGACCGCACGATGTGGGTCGTGGACCGCTGCACCATGGTCACGTCCACGTCGCCTTCCCACAGCGCCGCGCAGATGTCGTGGGCCGAGTTGTTGGACCCGATTACCACAGCCTTCTTGCCCTTGTAGGCATCGGGGCCGGGGTGCCTGGACGAATGGTGCTGGTCGCCCTTGAAGCGGTCCATGCCCGGATAGTTCGGCACGTTCGCCTTGCCCGACATGCCGGTGGCCAGCACCAGTTCCTTCGGGCGCAGCGTCACCTCCTGCCCGTCGCGGTCCACGACGACGGTCCATTCGCCGGTCTTCTCGTCATACTTGGCGGACTTGCAGGTGGTCTTCGTCCAGTAGTTCAGCTCCATCACCCGGGTGTACATCTCGAGCCAGTCGCCGATCTTGTCCTTCGGGCTGAACACGGGCCAGGTGTCGGGGAACTTGATGTAGGGCAGGTGGTCGTACCACACGGGGTCATGCAGGCAGAGCGACTTGTAGCGCTTGCGCCAGCTGTCGCCGGGGCGTTCGTTCTTCTCGATGATGATGGTGGGCACACCAAGGACGCGCAGCCGCGCACCAAGGGCGATGCCGCCCTGTCCGCCGCCCACGATCACCACATGGGGCTGGCGGGTGTAGCCCAGTTCCCGCGCTTCGGCCTCGCGGTCCTCGGCCCAGGTGGTGCGGTGCTTTTCGGTGCCGTGCAGCGCGCCCAGCGGCCGGGCAAAGCCCTTGGGTTCCTCGTGCCCCTTCAGTTCCACCAGCGTCGTCAGCAGCGTCCAGATCTTGCCGTCGCGCAGGCGCATCAGGCCGTAGCCGCGGCCCACGCCCGTCTCGAAGGCGATCCAGGCGGTGGTCACGCCGCCATCCTCGGTCACGGGTTCGTTCTCGGCCAGGCGCCAATTCGCGGGCTTCGTATGGCCAAGCTGCGCCGACAGCATCGCGCGGATTGCATCGTGCCCTTCGGACGTGTGGATGTTCCAGGTGAACGCGACAAGGTCGCGCCAGAGGCCGCCCGGTTCGAACAGCGCCACCGCGGCGTCGATGTCACCCCGTTCCAGCGCGTCCCCGAAGGCGCCCAGCACCGCGGCCGCCTGTCCTGAAGTATCCTGATCGAGCATCGCTTCCTCCCCGTTGTCCGGTCTGGTTCCGCTGCCGGGACGGGCTCCGGGCCAGAAGCCCGCGGCGCCGGGGCGCTGCAGGCACCTGCCGGTCCGGAAAGAATTTCCATCCTGACGGCTACAACCAGAAAGACTAGCGGCGCAACGCGCCCGTGGCGACTCCTTTTTTGCGGTCCGCGCGCACGCTGCACTGCGGAAACAGCGAGATTCTGCCGGGCCGTCGCGGCGTGAAGAAAATAATTTACAAGTCGCCCTGACTGTCGCTACCCTTTTGGATGACGGGGAATCATGCCCCCGGCCGGTGACCCCGCGGCGACAAGCGGTGGCGTCGGACCGTACGTCGCGACACAAGGGAGGAGCACAGATGTTCTACAGACCGAAGAATCCGCTGTACCGCCGGGTCAGCCGCCGCAAGTTTATGGAACTGGGCGGGGCCAGCGCGGCCATGCTCGGCACCGGGTCGCTGGCGGTGGGCCTGAACTCGGTGATCATGCACTCGCCCGTCCAGGCGCAATCGTCCGACGACGCGAAATGGAAACAGTACGCGGGCTCGAAGCTTGTGTTCCTGTCGGAAAACACGCCTCCGTCCTTTGCGATCCGCGACAACATCCAGGCGTTCTACAACCTGACCGGGATCGAGGTGGAAATCCTCACCGACGACCTGCCGGTCGTGCAGCAGAAGGTCGGGATCGACCTGCGCAACGGCACCGCCGACTATCCCCTGCAGTACGTGCAGGACAAGCCGATCGGCGCGCCCTTCGGTGACCTCTACGCCGACCTGTCGCCGCTCTTCGGCGACGACACGCTGCCGCAGGACCCCGAGGGCTACGGCGACGACGTTTGGTTCGAGAACTTCATGAACGCCTGCGGCCGCTACTACGACGGCGAGAAGATCGCGGCGCTGCCCTATGACGCGGCCGTCGCCTGCACCTTCTACCGCCAGGACGTGTTCGAGGCGCAGAGCCCCGCGTTCGAGGCCGACTACGGCTACCGGATGGAGTTCACGCCCGACACGACCTGGAAGAACGTGCTCGACTTCGCGACCTTCCTCAAGGCGCGCAAGGAAGCGGGCGAGGACGTGCCCTATGGCTACGCCCAGCACCAGGGCACCTTCGCCTGGACGACGCAGCTCGACATCCAGCGCATGATGTTCGCCCACGGCCGCTGGATCGACTTCAACATCGACGACAAGATCGGGTCCAAGGACCCCGGTCCCACCAACTGGGGCGACGAGCAGTCGGTGCTGATGCTCGAGAAGTTCAAGGCGCTGGCCGATGCCTCGCACCCCGACAACCTCGCGAACGGCACGCTGGAACTGAACACGGTCTACCAGTCCGGCAACATCGCAATGCAGGTGCAGTACCACGAATTCGCCGCGTCGGTGGAGGACGAGGCGACGTCGCGCGCGGCCGGTGGGCGCACCGCCTATGCCGTCTGCCCCAAGGGCGACCCGGAATGGATCGTCAACGGCGGCGAGGCGGTGAACGGCTGCAACTGCGGCGTCGGCGGCATCGGCATCAGCGGCAACGCGTCCGAGGACCTGAAGCGCGCAGCCTACATCTTCGCGATCTGGTCCACGTCGCAGAACATCCAGTACGATGTGCTCGCGGGCCTCGGCGGCACGCCGACCCGCAAGTCGGTGCTGGTACGCCCCGACGTGATCGCGGCCAAGACCCGGCCGACGACCATGCCGAACGCGCTGACCTTCGACGCGGTCTATGACTACGGCATCAAGGACCCGCACTTCGTTCTCGGCCCCAAGATCCCGACCGCGAACGAGTATCACTCGATCATCGCGTCCGAGACCCAGAAGATGCTGGCCGGCCAGCAGTCGCCCGCCGACACGGCCTCCAGCCTCAAGTCCCTGATCGACGACATCAACGACTTCTGATCCCGGCGACCGAACGACCGGACCGCCGCGACGCTCCCGCGTGGCGGTCCGGGCTTTCCCTTCCGTGCCCCCGACCGGCGCGCGCCTTCCCGCTTCCGAACGCAGGACCCGCCCGATGACCAGCGTGACGACCAACGACAGCGCCCCGCCCCGCAAGGGTCGGCCCGCCGACACGGGCGCCGACCTGTTCCGCGCCCGCGCCCTGTCCACGGAAGTCGAGGCGCGGCCCGCCGACCTGAACCTGACCCCGCCCGCCAAGCGCAACCCACCCCAGCGCAAGGGCTACTATTTCGCGCTGATGGGGCCGGCCATCGCGATCCTCGCCTTCATCTCGCTCTATCCGTTCATCTGGCTCGTCGTCATGTCGTTCCAGAACGTGAACCTCGACGGCGCGGAATGGGCGGGCGCGCGCAACTACGTCCGCCTGCTGGGCGACGAGCGCTATATCCAGGGCTGGGTGCTGCTGTTGCAGTACGCTGCCATGTGCCTCGCGATCCAGGTGACGGTCGGCGTGTCGCTGGCGGTCATCATCAACAAGTCGCGGTGGGAAAAGTTTCTCATCACGGCACTCCTGATGCCGATGATGATGGCGCCCGCCGTGGCCGGGCTCGTGTGGCTGTTCCTGTATAACGGCACCTTCGGCTGGTATCACTGGTTGTT